>CAZCVS010000076.1:0-10348 GCA_964501845.1 uncultured Iamiaceae bacterium | reverse complement strand
GTCGCCCCACTCCTCCCACTCGATGACGGTGAGGGGGAGCGACGGGTCGAGCATGGTCGTGAGCGGGTCGACGAACGGCACCTCGGCCACGATGGCCCGGAACAGCTCGGGGGCCAGGTTGGCCACCGCGCCCATCAGCAGGCCCCCGGCGGAGCCGCCGCGTGCGGCCAGCACCGATGGTTCGGTCCGGCCGGTGTCGACGAGGTGCTGGGCGCAGGCGACGAAGTCGGAGAACGAATGGGCCTTGGCCCCGAACTTGCCGTCCTCGTACCAGTGGCGGCCCAGCTCCCCGCCGCCGCGGACGTGGGCGATGGCGAACACCACGCCACGGTCCAGCAGCGACAGGCGGGCCACCGAGAACCACGGGTCCATGCTCATCTCGTAGGCGCCGTACCCGTAGAGGAGGCACGGGGCCGGCCCGGCGGCTGGGACGGCATCAGGCCGCCAGACCAGCGAGATCGGGACCTGGGTGCCGTCGGCGGCCGTCGCCCACTCCCGCTCCGAGGCGTAGTGCGACGGCTCGAAGCCCCCGAGCACCGGCAGCTGCTTGAGCACGGTGCGCTCGCCGGTCGCCAGGTCTTGCTCGATCACCGAGGGAGGGGTGGTGAGCGACTGGTAGCTGAAGCGGTACGTGGTCGAGGTGAACGTCGGGTTGGCCCCGGGGCTGATGGTGCCGACGGCGTCGTCGGTGTCGAACAGGGTGGTGGCGCCGGTGGCGGGGTCGAGCAGCCAGATGGCGGTGAGGCCGTCGGTGCGGCCGTGGACGACGGCGTGGTCGGCGAAGGTCTCGGCACCTGACAGGCGGGTGCCTGGTCGGTGGGGGAGGACCGCCTCCCACTCGCGGCGAGGGGCGACGGCGATGCCGTCGAGTGGAGCCCGCCAGAGGGCGAAGTCGTCGGCGCCGGCGTGGTTGCTGGTGACGTAGAGGCCGGTGGGGTGGTGGGCGACGGAGTACTCGACGCCTTGCTCCCGCGGCGCGACCACCGAGGGGTCGAGCGTCGGCTGGTGGGCGTCGAGCAGCCAGCTCTCGCTGGTGACGGCGCTGCCGGCGCTGATGACGACGACGTCGCCCGAGCGCGAGGCGCCGACCGAGACGTGGAAGCGCTCGTCGTCGTCTCGGAACACCTCGACATCGCCGCCTGGGTCGGTGCCCACCTGGTGGCGCAGGACCCGGTCGGGACGGTGGGCATCGTCGTCGAGGGTGTACCAGCACGTGGCGGAGTCGGCGGCCCAGGCGAACCCGTAGGACACGTCGGGCACGGTCTCGGCCGCCTCGTCGCCGGTCCGCAGGTCTCGGAACCGCAGGGCGTGGCGCTCGTCGCCGTCGCGGTCGATGGCGTAGGCCAGCCAGTTCCCGTCGGGGCTGACGTCGAGGACGCCCAACCCCAGGTACTCGCCCTCGCCCGCCAGCTCGTTGGGGTCCAGCACGACCTGCTCGGCCACCGGGTCGTCGATCCACGACGTGGTGGTGCCGTCGTCGGGGCGGCGGCAGTGGATCGGGTAGGCCTTCCCCTCCTCGGTCCGGGTGAGGTACCACCAGGCGCCGTCGCGGACCGGGACGGACAGGTCGGTCTCCTGGGTCCGGGCCTTGATCTCGCCGAAGACCGCCTCCCGCAGCGGCTCCTGGGCTGCCGTGGTCGCCGCGGTCCACGCGTTCTCGGCTTCGAGGTGGGGGAGCGTCTCGGGGTCGTCGGCCGCGAGCAGCCACGCGTACGGGTCCACGAACGTGTCGCCGTGGCAGGTGCGCTCGATGGGCCGGCGCGAGGGCCGCGGGGCCGAGTCGGGTGCGGTCGGGGCGGGGGCGTCGGTCACGGCGGTGAGGCTACGGGCACCAGGCGGGTACCCTCCGCGGATGCCCGTCTACGCCTTGGGCCACCAGGTCCCGCAGATCCACCCCGACGCCTACATCTCGCCCGAGGCGGTGATCATCGGCTCGGTCACCATCGGGTCGGAGAGCTCGGTGTGGCCCGGCGCGGTGCTGCGGGGCGACGACGGCGAGATCCACATCGGCGCCCGGACCTCCATCCAAGACGGCGCGATCATCCACACCACCCACTTCCAGCCCACCACCGTGGGCGACGAGTGCGTGATCGGCCACCTGGCCCACCTCGAGGGCTGCATCATCCACGACGGCGCCCTCGTCGGCTCCGGTTCGGTCGTGCTCCACCAGGCGGTCGTCGAGACGGGCGCGCTGGTGGGCGCCGGCGCGGTGGTGTCCGGCGGCACGGTCGTGCCGGCCCGGGCGATGGCCCTGGGCATCCCCGCCAAGATCCGGCCCGACGCCGTCACCCCCGAGATGATCTCGCTCGGCATGCAGTCCTACGTGGACCGCGGCCACCGCTACCGCGCCGAGCTCCGCCGCCTGGACTAGCTCGTTAGCGGACGGCGGCGCCGTCGGTCTCGAGGAGGGAGATCACGCCGTGGGCGGCCTCACGGCGGGCCCACTTGGCGATGGTGGCGTCGCTGGTGAGCAGCACGATCTGGGTACGGCTCGAGAGCCGGACCACGAGGTCGAGGAGCTTGAACAGCTCGCTCGGCTCCACGTCGACAAGGGCGTCGTCGATGATCAGCGGGAGGGTCTCCTCGTCGTGGCCGACCCACGTCGTGCGGGCGATGCGGTCGGCGACCCGGCGGCGCAGCGCGGTGGGGCCGTCGGAGAGGCTGGCGAGCTCGGCGTCGAGCGAGCGGATGCGTTCGGTCAGGAGCCCGCGGCGACGTTGGACCTCCGCCAGGTCCGGGCCTCGCTGGGCGGCGAGCTGTTCGGCGAGGGCCCGGCGGCGATCCATGAGGTCGGCGAGCTGGGCCGGCGCATCGGTGGGATCCGGGGTGAGGTCCCAGCTCAGCCGGCGGCGCCGGGACACCTCGGCGGCGAGCCCGGCGATCTCGGACTCGAGGTCGTCGCGCGTCTTGGTGTCCTCGGCAGCCAGCCGGCGGCGGCGGGCGGCTTCGACCGACACGATCGCCCGTTCCAGGCGCCCGGCGAGGTCGCCGTCGTCGAAGCCGAGCTGGCAGAGGAGGTGGTCGAGGGTGGTTCCCGAGCTGGCGGCGAGCGAGCGCGCCTCCTGGAGCGCCAGCGCCTTGCGCGCGAAGCGACCGGCCGCCGCACGCTGCTCGAGCACGGCGCGGATCTGGGCGGGGTCGAGATCGCTGGCGCCCTCGTGGGACAGGCCGTAGCCATCGAGGCCCTCGGCGAGATGGTGGCGGGCGTCGCGCTCCTGCTCTCGAGCGGCGTCGAGGGCGTCGGCGGCGGCGTGCTCGTGAGCAGCTCGGGCCTTCGGGTCGATGGCGGCGGCATAGGCCCGGATCGCCTG
Source organism: uncultured Iamiaceae bacterium (assembly GCA_964501845.1). Classification (GTDB taxonomy): domain Bacteria; phylum Actinomycetota; class Acidimicrobiia; order Acidimicrobiales; family Iamiaceae; genus Aquihabitans. The sequence goes on along the minus strand of CAZCVS010000076.1, from coordinate 7,037 downwards.
CTCGCGCTCGCCGGCGGCCTCGAGCGACGTCCCGAGGCTGATCTCCTCCCAGTCGAGGCGGGTGCTGGCCCGGCGGTCGACGGCGGCGTTGAGGCCCGAGCGGTCGGTGGGCTGCATCACGTCGTCGATGCGCCTCAGGTGGAGCCCGAGCCACGACCCGGCGTCGGCTCGCCCGAGCGCGATCTCCTCTTCGCGCTCCGCCTCCGCCAGAGCCTTGCGGGGGATGGCGAGGAGCCAGAACCCGAGGCCGGCGGCCGCCGCGAGCATCGGGATGCCGACGAGGATCGAGATGGACTGGCCCGCAAGCAGCGCACCCACCGCGAGGAGCGACGGGCCGAGGATCCCCGGACGGAACCGGCGGTCGACCTCTCGCTGGCAGCGAACCACCTCGTGGTGCGCGGCCTCGATCTCCGACTCGACCTCGAGGTCGGTCTCGTCCTCGCGGCTCGCCAGCTCGTCCTCGTAGGCCAGCTGGGCCTTGACGGCCGCGGCGTGGGCCGTCCACAGTGGCTCCTGGTCGATCTGGGCCAGCTGGTAGACGATGCCGTCTTCGGGGTCGACCGGCTCGGCCGCGGCCAGCGATGCGGTGCAGGCCTCCGTGATGGTCGCGGTCGCTCCCACGGCGGCGATGCGGGCGTCGAGGTCGGCGGGCAGCTCGTCGGGCGTGGCGGCGACGCGGGCGAGGTCGGCGTCGCTCACCGGCGGCAGGGGGCCGAGGGCCTGACCCAGCTCGGTGGCGATGGTGCTCGCCTCAGCCCAGGTCTCCCCGGTGTCGCGGAGCTCCTCGACCGCGGTCAGGAGGCGGGCGTCGGCATCGGAGTCGCCGTCGTCGGGCCGGTCGAGCGACGCCAGCTCGGCCCGCAGCTCGTCGAGCTGGTTGCGCAGCCCGATCCACGTCCAGCGGGCGACCTCGTCGGGGGCGCGGGCGATCTGCTCGTCGAGCTGCTCCAGCTCGGCGGCCATGGCCTCGACCTGCACCACGAAGGCGGTGGCCTCGGTCTCCTCGGCGGCCAGCTGCTCGAGGGTGGCGCGGGCGCCGAGCAGGTCGGCCTCGATCGCATCCTCCGAGCGCTGGTCCTCGCCGAAGCCGAGGTCCTCGCGGCGCAGGGTCACGAGCTGGCTGATGACGGCCGGGTCCGATCCGAGCAGTTCGCTCAGCGACGGGGCGGCGACGCCGGTGTCGGCGTAGGTCGCGCCCATCCGGTCGGCGAACACGCGGCGGCCGGCCTGGTCGACGAAGATCACCGACGCGTTCGGGACGCGCCCGGCCATGGCGTCGACCAGCGTGGTCAACATGGTCTGGCGCTCACCGTCCGCGAGGCCGGCGAGCACGGTGACCCGAGGGGCGAACTGGACGGAGAAGTTGTCGCTGGGTCCGAACAGGACCAGTTGCTCGAGGCGCACGTGGTCGACCTTTGCCCCGTCTGCCGGGATGTCTCGAGGGTGGATGGAGGCGCCGGCCCCCCGCCGGGCCGGCGGTCAGGAAGTGCTGACCCCTGGTGCATCGGCGTTCTGGGGCCGCAGGTTGAGCGCGATTGCTTGCGTTGGACGTGCGAAAACAATGCGTTGAGTCGAATGGCCCACCACTACCCTGACCCGGCGGTCAAGTTCCCGGAGCCCACCATCAGTCGACGATCCCCTTCCGAACCGAGCGCGGTGAGCGACGGCTGGCGGTTGATCCGGCGCCAGCTCTGGACCCAGCGGTGGGGGATCGCCTTCGGGGCCGCGGTCGGTCTGGCCTGGACCGCAGCGAAGGTGTCGGTGCCGGCACTCGTCGCCTTGGCCATCGACAAGGGCATCGAGCCCAAAGACGACGCCCAGATCATGCACTACGCCTGGCTGATCGCCCTGGCCGGCGTCTTCGTCGCCACCTTCACCGGTCTGCGCCGCTACTCCGCCTTCCGCGAGGCCCGCAAGACCGAGGCGGTGCTGCGCGACCGGCTCTTCGCCCACCTCCAGCGCCTGCACTTCGCCTTCCACGACGGCCAGCAGACCGGTCAGCTGATGAGCCGGGCCAACAACGACCTCCAGCAGATCCAGAACGCGGTCGTGCTGGTGCCGCTCACCATCGCCAACCTGGCAACGGTGCTGGTCGTGCTGGTGATCCTGGTCCTCCGGGACCCGCTCCTCACCCTGCTGGCTCTGGGCTCGCTCCCTGCTGTCAACGTGCTGGCCAAGAAGTTCGCCACCAAGCTCCAGCCCACGATGACCGGGGTGCAGCAGGAGTCCGCCGAGCTGTCCGCGGTGGTCGAGGAGACGGTGGCGGGCATCCGGGTGGTCAAGGGCTTCGCCGCCGAGGACACCCAGGCCGACCGGCTCTCCGCCGAGGCCGACGACCTCTACGAGATCTCGATGGAGGCCGCCCAGATCCGCTCCACGTACTGGCCGGCGCTGGAGCTGCTCCCGAGCGTCGGGCTGATCATGGTGCTGGCCTACGGCGGCCACCAGGTCGTGAACGGGTCGCTGGCCCTCGGCGACCTCGTCGCGTTCAACGCCTACGTGGTGCTGCTGGTCTGGCCCCTGCGGATGCTCGGCTGGATCGTGGCCATGTCGCAGCGGGCCGCCGCCTCGGCGCAGCGGGTGCATGAGATCTTGGCCACCGAGCCGCTGGTCGTCGATCCGCCCAAGCCGGTCGCGCTCCCCGCGACGGGGGGCGAGGTCCGGTTCGAAGGGGTGGCGTTCCACTACCTCGGCAACACCCACCTGGTGCTCGACGGCTTCGACCTCGTGGTGCCCGCCGGCCAGTCGGTGGCGCTCGTGGGCGCGACGGCTGCCGGCAAGTCCACGGCCGCCAAGCTCATCGCCCGGTTCTACGACGTGACCGAGGGTGCGGTGCGCCTCGACGGGATCGACGTGCGCGACCTCGCCCTGTCCGAGCTGCGCGGCGCGGTGGGACTGGTCTTCGAGGAGACCTTCTTGTTCTCCGACACCATCGCCGCCAACATCGCCTTCGCCGATGCCGACGCGTCGATGGCCGACATCGAGCGGGCCGCCCGCCTCGCCGGCGCCCACGAGTTCATCGGTCAGCTGGCCCACGGCTACGACACCGAGATCGGCGAGCGGGGCTTCTCGCTGTCGGGAGGTCAGCGCCAGCGCATCGCCATCGCTCGGGCGATCCTCGCCGACCCGCGGGTCCTGATCCTCGACGACGCCACCTCCGCGGTCGATCCGACCAAGGAGCACGAGATCCGCGACGCCCTGGCCGAGGTCATGGCGAACCGGACGACCATCGTCATCGCCCACCGCCCGGCCACGATCGCCCTCGCCGAGCGGGTCGTGCTCATCGGCGACGGCCGGGTCGTGGCCGACGGGGCCCACGACGACCTGTTGCGGACCAGCGAGGCCTACCGCCAGGTGCTCGCCTCGGCTCAGGCCGACGAGGAGCAGGCCCGACACGCCGCGCTCGAGGGGAGTGCGACGGAGGTGGCGGCGCCGTGATCCCCATGTCCGCGGTCGACGAGGACTCCAAGCTGGACCGGCGCCAGGCCCGCGCCGTCCTGGGCCGCGCCGCCAAGATGCTGCGGCCCTACCGGCGCGAGGTCGTCGGCGCGGGGGTGCTCGTCACGATCTCGACGCTGTGCGTGCTGGCCGGGCCGTTCCTGCTCAAGATCGGCATCGACAAGGGGATCACGCCGGGCAACCTCACCGTGTTGAACCTGGCCGTCGTCGCCTTCGTGGTGGTGGCGTTCATCGCCTACTTCGCCAGCCGCACCCAGGTCCTGCTCATCAGCCGGGCGGGCGAGGGGTTCCTGCGCGACCTGCGCAACCGGGTGTTCGACCACCTGCTCAAGCTGTCGATGCCCTTCTACGATCGGGAGAAGGCGGGGGTCGTGGTCAGCCGGATGACCTCCGACGTCGACTCGCTCCAGGAGCTGGTCCAGCAGGGCCTGCTCCAGCTGCTGGCCAGCATGCTCCTCATCGTCGGCTCGGTGATCTTCCTGGCCCTCGTGTCGTGGCAGCTGCTGCTGGTGTGCCTGATCCCGGTGCCGTTCGTGATCCTCGCCTCGGTGAAGTTCCAGCGGGACTCCAACGAGGCCTACCTGACCGTGCGGGACCGGATCGGCCTCACCCTCTCCTCGCTCCAGGAGGGGATCAGCGGCGTCCGGGTCATCCAGGCCTACGGCCGCGAGGACCGCGAGATCGACCGCTTCCAGCACCGCAACAACAGCCTCTACCGCGCCCACATGAAGTCCGTCTTCGTGCAGGCCTGGTACCTGCCGGTCATCGAGGGGGCGGCGGTGGGGTGCACCGCGCTGGTCGTCGCCATCGGCGGGAAGATGGTGGTCAGCGGGGCGGCCACGGTCGGCACCGTGGCGTTCTTCGTCCTCACCCTGTCCAACCTCTTCGAGCCGCTGCAGCAGCTGTCCCAGCTCTTCAACACCGTGCAGTCGTCGGGTGCGGCCCTGCACAAGCTCTTCGACCTCCTCGACACCGAGATCGACCTGGAGGAGCGGCCCGGCGCGGTGACCCTTCCCGACCACGGTGAGCTGCGGGTCGAGGGCCTGGGGTTCGCCTACGGCGACGGCCCGCCGGTCCTCTCCGACGTGGACCTGGTGCTCCCACTTGGCGAGAAGCTCGCCCTCGTCGGTCCCACCGGTGCCGGCAAGTCCACCCTCGCCAAGCTCATGGCCCGGCTGTACGACCCCACGGCCGGGCGGGTCACGTACGCCGGCATCGACCTGCGCGACGCCCAGCTGAAGTCGCTGCGGACGCAGATCACCGTGGTGCCCCAGGAGGGCTACCTGTTCCACGGGACCATCCGCGACAACGTGCGCATCGGGCGCCCCGATGCCACCGACCAGGACGTCGAGGACGCGCTGGAGTCGCTCGGGCTGCTCGCCCGGTTCGAGTCGCAGCCCCAGGGCCTCGACACCGAGGTCAACGAGCGGGGCTCGTCGCTGTCGGCCGGGGAGCGCCAGCTCGTGTCGCTGGCGCGCGCCGCACTCGCCGACCCGGCCGTGCTGGTGCTCGACGAGGCGACCTCGTCGCTCGACCCCGGCACCGAGGTCCTGGTCGAGACCGCGCTGGAGCGGCTGGTCCAGGGGCGCACGGTGATCGTGATCGCCCACCGGCTGACCACCGCCGAGCGCTCGGACCGGGTGGGGGTGGTGGCCGATGGCCGCCTCGCCGAGCTCGGCACCCATGCCGAGCTGGTGGCTCGCGGCGGGCACTACGCCCAGCTCTACGAGAGCTGGGTCGGCGGCCTCGCGTCCTCGGGCTGATCCCGCCCGGCGCTACTGCCGGCGAGCTGGCTGGGTGGCGGCTCGGTCCGCCGCGGCGAGCTGGTCGGCGAGGGTGGCGATGACCTCGGCGTCGTCCACCAGACCGATCGTGGTGCGCACGTGGGGGGCATCGGGCCGCACCAGGAACGGCGCGCCGGGGGCGACCCCGATCCCCTGGGCGGCCAAGGCGATCGTGGTGGACCGCTCGTCGGCCACGGGCACCCACTGGTTGATGCCGTCGGTGCCGATGGTGGCGACGCCGTGGGCTGCGAGCGCCGCGGTGAACGCCGAGCGCCGGTCGGCGTAGGTCTGGCGGGCGGCCGTGATCTGATCGATCGTGCCGGCATCGCCGAGCATGGCGACGAGCACGGCCTGGAGGATGCGGCTGCTCCAGCCCGGTCCGAGGAGCCGGCGCGTCGCCAGCGCGTCGACGACATCGCCGGCGCCACCGATCGCGGCCATGCGCAGGTCGGGGCCGTGGCTCTTGGAGAAGCTGCGGACGTGGACCGTCTGGGCCGGCAGCCACCGGCCCACGCTCACGAGGGCCCCCGACGCGATGTCGCCGCTGTGGTCGTCCTCGACCACCGTGACGGTCCCGCGCGCCACCTTGGCGATGGCCCGGGCGCGCTTGGCGCTCATCGTGACCCCCGTGGGGTTCTGGGCGCGAGGCTGGAGGAAGACCATCGACGGCCGCTGGGCCATCGCGGCCTCGAACCCGCGCAGCGACATGCCCTCGTCGTCGAGGTCGACCCCGATCACCTCGGCGCCCAGCTGGTCGAGGAGGTCGAGGACGGGCGGGAACGTCGGGTGCTCGACGACCACGCGGTCGCCGAGGCGGACCACCACCTGGGCGATGCGGTCGATCGCGTCCATGGCCCCGTCGACCACGGTGAGCGATTCGGCTTCGAAGGGCCAGGTGGCGCGCAGCGCCTCCTCCAGCTCCGGGAGCACCGGGGAGTCGAGGTAGGAGCTGGTCAGGTTCTGGCGCCCGACCGCGGCGACGATGGGGCCGAGCGCGGGGAGCAGCGCCGGATCGGGTGTCCCCGTCGACAGGTCCACTGCGAAGTGGCCCGGTCCTTCGGTGACGCGGCGGTAGCGATGGCCGGCGCCGGGTCCCGGCACCTGGCGGACGAACGTGCCGTTGCGCCCCCGGGGCTCGATGGCGCCGACGGCGGCGAGGGTCCTCCACGCCTCGCTCACCGTGGTCGGTGAGACGTCGAGCTCCTGGGCCAGGGCCCGCACGGTGGGCAGGCGCGTGCCGACCGGCAGGTCGCCAGTGGTGATCAGCCGGCCGATGCCGGCGGCGATGCCCTGGGCGTTGCGGGTCTCGATGGCGTCAGCCAATCGGTCGGGCACAGGTGCTCCTCGGGGTGGGGCGGGATTGATCCACTTTGTACGGTAACAAATGGGAGATTGTTCGGGCAGGATTGTGTCATTAGCCTGGCGATGGTTGCCGCGCCTTCCGCGTTGCGCGGCACGCCGGAGGAGCAACCGTGAAGCGCATCAGTCACTGGATCGACGGCAAGGTCGTCGCCGGCACCTCGGGACGCGAGGGCGTCGTGTGGAACCCGGCCACGGGCGAGCAGCAGGCCGCGGTCGACCTGGCATCGACCGCCGAGCTCGACGCGGCGGTCGCCGTGGCCAAGGCGGCGTTCCCGGCGTGGCGGGCGACCGGGCTCTCGCGGCGGGCCGAGGTGATGTTCCGGTTCCGCGACCTGCTCGACGCGAACCGCAAGGAGGTCGCCGCCCTGGTGACCGCGGAGCACGGCAAGGTCCTGTCCGACGCGCTGGGCGAGGTGGCCCGCGGCCTGGAGA
>CAZCVS010000075.1:0-10446 GCA_964501845.1 uncultured Iamiaceae bacterium | reverse complement strand
GGGCTCCGAACCCGATTGCTGGCCCTCGTGCTGGTGCCCGCGGTCCTCCTGGCGGCCGTCGGTGGCGCGGCAGCACTGCGGCAGTACCGGTCCGCAGACGCACTGGCGGGGGTCCGAGACGAGGTTCAGGTGCTGTCGGACCTGACCGAGCTGCGCCGCACCCTGCTCGGCGCCCGGGCACCGATCGAGATCGAGGTGCGGGCGATGGCCCTCGGCCTCGACCGAGATACGGCGTTGCGCCTCCTCGAGATCGATGGCCCCAACACCGGCGACGTCGACGACGTGACCAACCGGCTCCGCCGCCTGCCGGCTGCAGCGAGGCCATTCTCCGTCGCGCGCCTCGGTGAGCTCCAGGCCGCGTCGGAGCAGGGAGCCGACGTGGATGTGATCCGCCAGTTCGACCAGCTGGACGCACTGGCCCGAGAGCGGTGGGAGCGACGGCTGGTGGAGCTCCGCCGACAGGTCGTGGACTCGGGCAGCACGGACCTGAACCGCCGCCTCGACGACCTCGAGTTCTCGACCCGGGCCGGCTCCGCCGCGGGCATCATGGTCACGAAGCTGGCTGACCACTGGTTCGGGCCAGCAGACGACGAGCGGGGTGAGGCCCGCATCGCGATCGCCGTGGCCTCCCAGCAGTTCGACCGGGCGATGACGGGGCTCGGCGCGAGCGCCGACCCCGCCGTGGCCGCTGTCGCCACCAGCATCGTGGCGGACAAGCCCGGCACGGCGTTCGACGATGCCATCGACGACGCCATCGCCGACCGGCCGCCCGCCCCGTTCGCGGACGGGCCCGACCTGGAGTTGATCGCCGCGACGTTCACATCGAGCTTCGCACTGTTCGGTCCCCTGCTCGAGCTCATGGAGGGACGCGCCGACCGCCTCGAGCTCGCCGCCAGCTCCCTGGCCGACGACGCCCGGCGCAGCGCCGCCGTGAGCCTGCTCGGCCTGATCGCAGCGATGGTCGCACTGCTTGGGGTCTCCCTTGTCGTGGCCGCGTCGCTCGACCGGCCGCTGAGCCGCCTCATCGCGGGCATGCGGCGCGTGGGGGAAGGCGACCTCGATGTCGGGCCGCTGCCGGTCGAGGGGCCCGTCGAGTTCGCCGAGGCGACCGCCGCGTTCAACGACGTCGTCGCCAACCTCAGCCACCTGGAGGGCAAGGTCGATGCCCTCGCCAACGCCGGCCTCGATGACCCGAGGCTGAGCGAGCCGCTCCCCGGTGCGCTCGGCGAGTCCATGGAGCGGTCGATCCAGCTCCTGTCGGACTCCATCGCCGACCGCAAAGCGCTCGAGGGTCGCCTGGCCTACCAGGCCACCCACGACGCGCTGACCCTGCTCCCCAACCGCCCGGGAGCGCTCGAGGCCCTCGACCGGGCGATCGCCCGGTCGAAGCGCAGCGGATCACCTCTGGCCGTGCTGTTCCTCGACCTCGACGGGTTCAAGGCGGTGAACGACACCTACGGGCACCAGACCGGCGACGACGTGCTGTGCGAGGTCGCCCGCCGCCTCGACGACGAAGCGCGCGCCGGTGACCTCTGCGCCCGGCTCGGCGGCGACGAGTTCGTGATCGTGGCCGAGAACGTCGCCGGGGTCGAGGGCGCGGCGGCCCTCGCCCGCCGCGTGTCGCACCGCATCGCGGAGCCGTTCGTCCTCGGACCCATCGGGGCGGAGCGCACGCACCTCGGCGTCAGCATCGGCATCGCCCTGCGCACCCAGCCCGGTGACACCCCCTTGTCCGTCCTCGCCCGAGCCGACGAAGCCGCCTACCGAGCCAAACGAGCCCGCACCGGCGTCGAGATCGCCTCCTGACACCTGCCGGTCCGCCGTTCACGACTGCGGCAACGCGCCCCCGGTTGGATTCGAACCAACGACCGTCGGATTAGAAGTCCGGTGCTCTATCCAGCTGAGCTACGGGGGCCTGACCAGCGCCGGGCGCCGGGTCCGGGCCATCGTACGGGGCGGACCGCGCTCGACTGGGCTCCGTTCGCGGGGCCTCACCCTTGCCAGATGGACGCCAGAGGAGTTCCATGGAGGTGACGGCAGGGGCCGCCGGGCGCACCGGATCGGAGGCACAACCGTGCAGCGCTACCTGGTCATCGCCAACCAGACCATCGAGAGTCCTCAACTGCTCGAGGCCATCCGGCAGCGGGCGGACGCCAGCCCATCGACGTTCCACCTGCTGGTCCCGGAGGACCATTCGCAGGGCGCGACCTGGGACGAGGGCGCGGCACGCGTCGCGGCCAAGCACCGCCTGGCCGACGCCATCTCCCACTTCGCCGAGCAGGGCATCGACATGACCGGCAACGTCGACACCTCGCCGGTGGACGGGGTCGGCAACATCCTCGTCCGCGAAGGCCACGACGCGTTCGACGAGATCATCATCTCGACCCTTCCCGTCACCTTGTCGCGGTGGCTCAAGCTCGACGCTCCCAGCCGGATCCAGCGCATGACCCGCGTCCCGGTCATCCACGTCGTCGCGGCCATGGCCCACCCCGAGCGGTAGCCAGGCCGAGGGGACCGGGCCGGACGGGTGGGTCCGTGGCACGCTGATGCGGTGGAGGGGACGCGGGTGGACCGGTGGCTGTGGGCCGTGCGCCTGTACAAGACGCGCTCCGCCGCATCCGATGCGTGCGCGGGTGGGCACGTGGCGGTCAACGGATCCGCGGCGAAGCCCGCCACCAAGGTCCACGTCGGCGACCGGGTCGAAGCGCGGGTTGCCCAGCGCGACCGGGAGCTGGAGGTGGTGCGGATCCTCGACAAGCGGGTCGGCGCACCCATCGCAGCGACCGCCTACGTCGACCACAGCGCTCCCCCACCGCCGCCCGAGCTGACGGCACCGGCTCTGGCCCGAGACCGCGGCGCAGGGCGTCCGACCAAGCGCGACCGCCGGGCCATCGACAAGATGCAGCGCGGCTGACGCCGCCCTACGAGCCGTCGGGCCGCAGGAGGGACCGCAGCGCGGCGACCAGCTCGTCGGTGCCGGCCCAGGGCCCGGTGGTCGGGACCAGCGCTTCGGCGGCCTCGCGCACCTGGCGCTTGGTCGTCTCGATCACCGAGTCCCGTCGCTCGAGGACGGCCGCGGCCCGTGCCGCCACGGTGTCCGCCAGGGCGGCCCGGTCGACGACCTCGTTGACGAGGCCGATGCCGAGGGCCTCAGCGGCGGGCACCCGGCGACCGGTCAAGATGAGCTCGTTGGCCCGCGCCGGCCCGAGCTCGCGGACCAGGCGGGGCACGCCGCTCCAGGCCAGCGGGATCCCCAGCTCGGCTTCGGGGAGGGAGAACCACGCGTCGTCGGCCGCGACGCGCAGGTCGCAGCACAGGGCCAGGACGAACCCGCCTCCGGCGCACGGTCCCTGGATCGCGGCCACGGTGAGGGCGCGCATCGACGAGACGGCGTCGGCCATGGCGGCACCCAGCGCCGGCGTCGTCGCCCCCGACTGCTCCGACGGGTCCGTGCCGACGGGCGTGTCCGCGGCCGCAGCGGCGAGCTCGCGGAGGTCGAAGCCGGCGCAGAACGCCCGTCCGGCACCGCCGACCACGACCACCGCGGCCTCCGAGGCGTCGAACCAGGCGGCCGCTTCGGCCAGCTCGCGCAGGGCGAGGGCCCCGATCGGGTTGAGCCGCTCGGGCTGGTCGAGCGTGAGGCGGCCCAGGCGGCCGTCGACCTCGGCGCGCAGGGTGCGGAACGCGGGAGCGGGCGCAGCGGTCATGCCCCGATGGTGGCGCACGGGGGGATCGTCCGCAGAACCGTCGCGGTCTGGGCGAGAAGGGCTGTCGGCCGGCGAGAGCTGTACCGGTGGGACGCCGCGTGGGATCATCTCCCGGTCGAACGCCGACCCGCCAGATGTGACGGAGCCAGTGACGTGAGCAGCCAGACCACCACCACCGAGCGCAAGGTTCCGACCCGGCGGATCTCCTTCGAGGAGTCGCTGCAGACGGTGCCGAAGCACTTCGCCGACGACGGCGACCTCATCGGCAGCCACCTGATGGCCTCGCTGTCTGCCGTCTTCCCCGACGGTGAGGACTTCTTCGTCCGCTCCGTGCGCCACTACCGGGATGCGGTGACCGACCCGGAGCTGAAGGTCCAGGTGAGCGGGTTCATCGGCCAAGAGGCGGTGCACGGGCGCGAGCACCGGGCGTTCAACGACCACCTCGACACCCTCGGGTACCCGGTCAAGGCCTTCGAGCGCTTGACCAAGCGGGGCCTCGCCATCCGCGAGCGGCTCCTGCCGGCGACGTCGAACCTCGCCGCCACCGCGGCCCTCGAGCACTTCACCGCCACCCTCGCCGAGGTCATCCTCACGGACCCCGAGGCCCGCGCCATGATCGGCAACCAGGCGGTCAAGGACCTCTTCCTCTGGCACGCCCTCGAGGAGTCCGAGCACAAGGCGGTCGCGTTCGACGTCTACAAGATCTCCGGCGGGAGCGAGCGGCTGCGCACCTTCACGATGAACCTGCTCACCTTCGGGTTCATCGTGGGAATGGCCGTCCAGGTGATCATCTCGCTCCTCGGAGACCGCGAGACCTACCGGCGGGGCCGGCTCCGGCGCAGCATCCGGCGCGTCGTCCGCTCCCCGTTCGTGAGCAAGGACCTCTGGCACCGCCTGCGCGACTACAACCGCGCCGACTTCCACCCCGACGACTACGACACCGCCGAGCTCGTCGCCACCTGGCGGGCCGAGCTGTTCGGACCGCAGGGGTCGCTCACGGACAAGTTGGCCCCGACGACGGCTGCCTGAGCTTCTTCCACCGCGACCGGAAGCCGAATCATGGGATCTCGCAAACCTGGGTACCGGGATCCCATGACGTCGCCGACCCCCGCTGCGCGCCCGCGGGGCCGTGACCAGATCCGAGCGGCCCTCATCGCCAGCACGCTGGCGCTGCTCGAGACCGAGGGCCTCGACATCAGCATCCGCCAGATAGCGGAGCGGGCCGATGTGCCCCACTCGGTGATCGGCCGCTACTTCGGGTCCAAGGACGAGCTCGTCCGTTCCGCGATCGACTCGACGCTACCGGCCGACCGCGAGGCGGCCGAGCAGTTCACGACGGCCGCGGAGGCTGCCCGGGGGACCTTCGTGTCCGGATACGAGCGTCCCGAGCGGATCCGCATCCTCACGCAGCTCCTCCAGGCTGGCATGGACCCCCGAGAGATCCGGTCGGAGGCGCCGTTGCTGTCCTCGCTGGTAAAGCTGATCGAGGAGCAGGAGCCGACTCACGGGGACCCCCGCGTCATCGCCGCGGCCATCTGCGCTCTCTCGATGGGCTGGGTCCTCGCCGAGGACTACATCGTCGATCACACCGGCCTCGGCATGCTCGACCGCGACGAGGTGCAGGCCCAGGTCCAGGAGCTGATGCTCCGGCTCCTGTGAGCCACCGGCGGTCCCCGCGCCCTCGGCTCCGCCGTGGACCGGCCGGTACCATCCCGGCCCATGACCGATGTGGCCCAAGACGTCCCGACGACCGCTGAGGACGCCGAGCACCTCGACGTCGTGATCATCGGGGCCGGCCTGTCGGGGATCGGGGCGGCCTACCGGCTGCAGACGATGTGCCCGGGCAAGACCTACGCCATCCTCGAGGGCCGCTCGGCGCTGGGCGGGACCTGGGACCTGTTCCGCTACCCGGGCATCCGGTCGGACTCGGACATGTACACCCTGGGGTACCCGTTCCGTCCGTGGACCGGCGCCAAGGCCATCGCCGACGGGGCAGACATCTGGACCTACATCGACGACACCGCCAAGGCCTACGGGATCGACCGCCACATCCGCTTCGAGCACCGCGGCGTGTCGGCTTCGTGGAGCACCGAGGATGCTCGCTGGACGGTGGAGACCACCGTGGGCCCCGATGCCGCGCCCGCCCGCTTCACCTGCTCGTTCCTCTACCTGTGCAGCGGCTACTACCGCTACGAGAGCGGCTACCAGCCCGACTTCCCCGGCCGCGAGGATTTCACCGGCGAGGTGATCCACCCCCAGGCCTGGCCCGAGGACCTCGACTACGCCGGGAGGCGGGTCGTCATCATCGGCAGCGGGGCCACCGCGGTCACGCTCGTGCCGGCGATGGCCGACACCGCGGCGCACGTCACCATGCTGCAACGATCGCCGACGTACATCGCCACGCTCCCAGGCAAGGACCCGCTGGCCGACGTCCTCCGCCGCGTGCTGCCGGCGAAGGTCGCCCACTCGGCGATCCGCTGGAAGAACGTGCTGGTCACCTCGGCCTTCTACCAGTTCTGTCGGCGACGCCCGAAGGCCGCCCGCCGGGTCATGGGCAAGATGGTGGCAGCCCAGCTCCCCCGCGGCTACGACCTCGATCCGGACTTCAACCCGCGCTACGACCCGTGGGACCAGCGCCTCTGCCTCGTGCCCGACGGCGATCTGTTCCGGGCGATCAAGCGGGGCACGGCCGACATCGCCACGGACACCATCGAGCGGTTCACCCCGACCGGGATCGAGCTCGCCTCCGGTCGCCATCTCGACGCCGATCTCATCGTGTCGGCCACCGGGCTCAACCTCCAGGCGTGCGGCGGGATGACCATCGAGGTCGACGGCCGAGCCGTGGCGCCGGGCGACACGTTCGTCTACAAGGGCTTCATGCTGAGCGACGTGCCCAACCTGGCGATGTGCGTCGGGTACACCAACGCGTCGTGGACGCTGCGGGCCGACATCAGCTCGCAGGAGGTCTGCAAGGTCATCAACCACCTCGACCGGCACGGGTACCGGTCCGCCACCCCCGTCATACGCGACACCATCGACCGGGCGCCGATCCTCGACCTGTCGTCGGGCTACGTGCAGCGCGGCAAGGACGTCATGCCCCAGCAGGGCACCAAGGCGCCGTGGGTGCTGCGCCAGAACTTCGTCCTCGACCTGCTCTCGGCCAAGCTCGGCGACGTCACCGAGAGCCTGGCGTTCGATCGCCCGGCCGACCGGGAGCCCGCCCGCCGCTGACGGTGGCTGCTAGCCCGCGGTGATGGCGAGGTCATCGAGGGCGATGGACTTGGCACCGCTGTTGGAGCTCGATCGCACCACCGAGACAAAGAGCTGGCCCGGCGCGGTGACGCCGGCATCGGTGTCGGTCGAGGTCCACGCCGACGGCTCCACGGCGCCGTCGACCCAGATCTTGAACTGGATCGTGGTTCCGACGACCCGCAGCGCGAGCCACTGCTTCTGGGTCGACACCGCCTGGGCCCCGCCGACCGTTCGGATCGTGGAGACCGCTCCCCCGACGACGCGCCGCACGACCACAGCCGACGAGTTGGACGCCAGTTCCAGCCCGTACCCGTCCCGGGGACGGTAGGCGTTCGCCCAGCCGCCCGAACCCCGCGCGAAGACGTTGAAGTAGGCGGTGGGGCCGATGCCCGACCAGCGGTAGGAGAAGCGGACCTGGGCGTCGGCCCGGGGTGCCAGCGCGGTGAGCTGGGCGCGGGCGTAGGCGTTGACGACATCGGTGAAGGCGAGTTGGCCGGCACCGGCTTGGATGGTGGCCGACCCCGAGCTGGCGCTGGTCGCCCAACCGGCCCATGCGGCACCGTCGACACCGGGGAACGAGCTCGTGTACAGCGCCGCCGTCGGGGGCGGCGCGATCGTGGTGGTCGTCGTCGGCGCCAGCGTCGTCGTGGTCGTGGTGGGCGCGGCGGTCGTCGTGGTGGTCGGCGCCGTCGTCGGGGTTGGCGCCGTGGTCGTCGGGCCCGCCGGCACCGCACCGGTGGAGGTCAGCGATGCCGCGAAGCTCAGGTCGCTCGACTGACCGTTGTCCTGGTGGACCTCGACGGCGATCGTGTTGGTGCCCACCTGCACCCGAGCCGGGGGGATGGTGAACGCACGCACCGTCGCCTCGGCTGCTCCCGACCGCCCGGTCGAGGCGCGCGTCGCCCACGTCAGCGGCCCGGCCGGGAGGTTGTCGCGCGCGACCTCGACCCCGTTGATGTACACAGCGGCGCCGTCGTCGGCGAGCAGGTTGAGCGTCAGCGTCTGCGGCACGGCCAGGGCCGTGAAGGTGGTCCGGAAGTAGGTGGTGATGTACTTGGCGCTGGCGTTGGGGCCGAATCCGACCACGGTGGCCTCGTCGCCATCCCCGTACCCCAGCTGTGCCGCGCCGGTCGGCCACGCGCCATCGCCGAAGCCGGGCTGGTTCCAGCCCGCCGCCGGCGCGGTCGGCGTGACCAGGTACCGCCAGGTCGCGGCCCCGGACAGCGCCACCGGTGCCGGCGCCACGTACCGCCGTCCGAAGATGGCGAAGCCCTGGGCGCGGACGCCCGAGATCGTCGTGAAGTCCCCCGCGATCACCAGGCGGTTCGCATCGCCCGCGATGGCGTACACGCCCCAGTACCGGTCGAAGCTCGGACGGAACGAGAGGTCGCGGCCTCCGTCGACCGTGTTGTTGGCGGGGAGGCGCTGAGTCACATCGCCGTCGCACGACTCGTGGAACCCGGTCAGCATCGTGCCGTCGACGATGTGGACCGCCTGGGCGTCGCCGTCGCAGCGCTGGCGCCACAGCCGGGCGCCCGTGGCCGCGTTGTACCAGGTCCCCTGGTTGCCGGCGCCGGCCTGGGCCACGGCGAGGCGGGTGCCGTCGTCGTTCACCTCGAGGTCCAGCGGCGGGCCTTGGAGCTGGTCCCACGGCGTGGCGATCCGGGTGCCCGCAGCATCGGTCTTCACCAGCCACTGGTTGGCGACGCCGCCGACCGTGGAGAACGAGCCGCCGGCGTACACCCGGTCACCGGAGGAGGAGGCCGCGACCGACAGCACCGTGCCGTTCATGTTGGGGGCGTACGGCGTGAGCGCCCACGTCGTGGCGTCGAGGGCGGCGAGGCGGCCTCGCGACGCACCCCGGATCGACGAGTAGGAACCGCCGACGTAGAGCCGACCGCCGCCAAGAGCGAGGCTGTACACGTTCGAGTTGGTGTCGGCGACGAGCGCTGTCGAGACCGCTCCGGTCGTCAGGTCCACCGCGGCGAGGCGGCCGCGAGCCAACCCGCGGATGGAGGTGAACGAGCCACCGACGAAGAGGTGCCCACCCGATGCGACCAGGCTGCGGACGATGCCGTTGGTGTTGGCCTGGAACGCCGGCTTCAACGCCCCGGTGTTCAGGTCGAAGGCCGCCAGGTTGTTGCGGGTGACCGCCGTCGCGCCGTCGGGGCTGCGCACCGTGGAGAAGTCACCGCCGACGTAGACCGTGTCGCCGACCACCACGGTGGCGTGACCGGTGCCTTCGATCCGCCACGAGGCGATCGGCGCCTGCTGCCAGCGCGCCGGCTCATCGCTGGCACCGGCGTCGGAGGTCAGCAGCGGCACGAGGAGCGCGACGACGATTGCCGCCACGACCAGGATCCCCCCTGGTCGCGTTCGTGGTGATCTGCGGCCGCCCATGCGCCAACCCTACTCTCCGTAGTGATTGCCGTCACCCGCCACTCTGGGCGTTTGTACGGAGAGGGCGAGCACCCCGGTGATGCGGCTACTGGCGCGACAGCTCCGCTCGTGCCTGGGCCTCGGCCTCGGCCTTCGCGGTGAGCTCGTCGAAGCTGCGGTAGAGCTGGATGTCCACGCGCTGGAGGTCGCCCGCGAAGGCGAAGGGGGCGTCGTAGGCGGCGCTCACGGCAGAGCCGTGGTCGTAGCCGACGCTCGGCCCGATGCTCGACATCATGAACATGACGAAGGGGATGTCGCCGGCGCCGACCCGCTCGCCGTCGATGACCAGCTCGATCCGTCCACCCGCCTGCGTCCGACGGAACTCCGCTCCGATCACCGATGCTCCGGCTGGGACGGGTACCTCCGAGGTGATGATCGTGTGGTCGTCGAAGGCGTTGTAGTCGAACACCAGCCGGTCGTCCTTGACGAACAGGGAGATGCCGCTGTTCTCGGTGCCGACGGCGTAGATGACGCCACCTGATCCCGCCGCACGATCGCCGACGGTGGCGAGTAGGTCCCACCCCAGGCCGGCCAGCGGGGGGCCGACCTGGCCGGGCATCGGCGACATCGGCGGGTAGTAGGTGTAGTGCCGGTTCCTCGGGTGCGGTGAGTGGTCACGGGCGCGGGCACCGAACAGCTCGATGGTGCGGTCGTCGAGCGGCAGGACGCCGTGGGCCTCGGCCTCGACCCACCACTGCTCCACCATCTCCGCCACCTTCTCGGGGTGCTCCGCCGCCAGGTTCCGGCACTCCGAGCGATCTTCGGCGAGGTGGTAGAGCTCCCAGTCGTCGTCTTCGAACGGCGTTCCCGGCTGGTGCTTCGTCACCGCCTTCCAGCCCTCGGCGTAGAGCGCCCGGTGGCCGCTCATCTCGAAGTACTGCACGGTCTTGGCGTCAGGCGCGTCGGGCGCACCGAACGTGTAGTTCATCGGCGTCCCGGTGACGGGCATCTGCTCGTAGCCCCGGTACACGTCGGGCGGCGTGATGCCGGCGGCCTCGTAGATGGTCGGCACGATGTCGTTGACGTGGTGGAACTGGTGGCGGACCGA
>CAZCVS010000074.1:0-10562 GCA_964501845.1 uncultured Iamiaceae bacterium | reverse complement strand
AGCGCGATCTGCCCGAGCTCAAGCGGCTCGAGATGGAGAACGTGGGCAAGCCGGCGTCGATCGTCGACTTCGAGTTCGACCTGACGGTGGACAACCTCCGGTTCTTCGCGGGCGCGGCCCGCTGCCTCGACGCTGGGGCGGCCGCGGGCGAGTACCTCGAGGACCACACGTCGATGCTGCGGCGCGACCCACTCGGGGTGGTCGCAGGGATCGCGCCCTGGAACTACCCGCTGAACATGGCGACCTGGAAGCTCGGTCCGGCGCTGGCTGCCGGCAACACGTTCATCCTCAAGCCGTCGGAGCTCACGCCGCTCAGCGCGCTGCGCCTGGCCGAGCTCGCCGCGGACATCTTCCCCGCGGGCGTGTTCAACGTCGTGTGCGGCCAGGGCGAGACGGCGGGCGACCGGCTGGTGAAGCACCCCGATGTCGCCATGCTGTCGCTGACCGGCGACGTCGGCACCGGCAAGCTGATCGCCCGCAACGCCGCCGACTCCCTCAAGCGCATCCACCTGGAGCTGGGCGGCAAGGCGCCGGTCGTGGTCTTCGACGACGCCGACCTCGACGCGGTGGTGGCCACCCTGGCCGAGGCCGGCTACTACAACTCGGGCCAGGACTGCACCGCACCGTGCCGGGTCATCGCCGGCCCTAGCCTCTACGACGACCTCGTGTCATCGCTCGCTTCGGCGGCGGGCGCACTGTCCACCGGCGATCCCTTCGACGAGGCCACCGCCGTCGGGCCGGTCGTGTCGGGCGAGCAGCGCGATCGGGTGGTGGGCATGGTGGACCGGGCCGCCCAGGCCGGCGCTGAGATCGTCACCGGCGGCCGGTCCCTCGACGGTGACGGGTTCTTCTACGCCCCGACGGTCCTGGCCGGTGCCGACCAGCGCAGCGAGATCGTGCAGCGGGAGGTCTTCGGCCCGGTCATCTCCGTGCAGCGGTTCTCCGACGAGGACGAGGCGCTGCGCTGGGCCAACGACGTCGACTACGGCCTGGCCGCATCGGTGTGGACCCGCGACGTCGGGCGGGCCATGCGCATGTCACGCGACTTGAAGTTCGGCACCGTCTGGGTCAACGACCACATCCCGATCGTCTCGGAGATGCCCCACGGCGGCTTCAAGCACTCCGGCTACGGCAAGGACATGTCGATCCACGCCATCGAGCACTACACCGAGCTCAAGCACGTGATGATCAAGCTCTGACCATCCCTGCCAACTTCAGTCGAACTTCGTAGGTCAGAGCTCCGAAACGGGCGCCCGCACCTACGAAGTTCGAGGAGGGGTGGAGTGAGGTGAGTGGGGTGGGCTACGGGCGGTCCTGGTACCGGAACCACTGGCCCACGAGCGGGAGGTAGGCCCTCCGGAAGCGGTGCAGCGGGATGGGCCGGTGGCGCAGCTCGGCGAACGACGGGGGCGGGGCATCGCCCAGCACGACCCGGCCCAGCCGGTGCCCGAGCCAGGTGTTGAGGGCGACACCGGAGCCGTTGCAGCCGGTGGCGTACCAGGCGCCTCGGACCTGGCCCACGTGGGGCAGGCGGTCGAGGGTGACGGCGACGTTGCCGCCCCAGCGGTGGGTCACGGCCGCGTCTCGCAGCTGCGGGTGGACCTCGTGCATCGACGCCACGAGGTAGTCGGCGGCGTCGGCCACGGTGGCGTGCTGGAGGCTCCGGCGCCCACCGAACACCATGCGGTCGTCGGGCGAGAGGCGCCAGTAGAAGAGCAGGTTCTTGGTGTTGACGAACATCCGCCGCTTCGGGCTGACCTCGGCGGCCAGCTCGGGGCTCAGCGGCTCGGTCGCCACGATGAAGCTCCCGATGGGGAGCACCCGCCTGGCCAGCTCCGGGAGCAGGCCGTCGGCGTAGGCGTTGGTGGTCACGATCACGTCGTCGGCGCGCACGGCGCCCCGCTCGGTCTCGATCAGGAACCGTCCGGCCGCGTGGCCGGCGCCTCGGTCCGTGAGCCCGGTCGCCGCCGTGCGGTCGCGGATCTCGGCGCCGGCGGCCAGAGCCAGCCGGACCAGACCGGCGTGGAGCTTGGCCGGGTGCAGCCCGCCCGTGCGGTCGAACACGACGCCGCCGTGCCAGCGGGACGAGCCGATCTCGGCGGCCAGCTCCTCGCGGGCGACGAAGCGGACCGGCTCGCCGAACTCGTCGGCGTGCTCGGCGGCCAGCTTCCGGAGGTACGGCACCAGGCGCGGCGTGTGGGCGAGGTAGAGCTGGCCGGTCCGCTCGTAGTCGCAGCCGATGGCTTCGTCGGCGATCAGCGCCTCGAGGTGGTCGAAGGCCTCGTTCACCTCGTGGTGCATCCGCAGGCCCAGCTCGCCGTAGGTCGCCCGGAGCGAGGCCGGTCCGGCCTTCAGCTCCGGGATGGCCATGCCGCCGTTGCGGGAGTGGGCACCCCACCCGAGCGGGCCCTTCTCGAAGACGACGACGCGGCGGCCGGCGGCGGCGAGGACCCGGGCGGCGGACAGGCCCGCGTAGCCGCCGCCCACGATGGCGACGTCGACGCGCTCGTCGAGGCGACCGGTGGGTGTCGGCAGCGCCGGCAGCTCGACCTGCTCCTGCCACAGGACCGCGTCGGCGGGGGAGGCGGGGGACCCGGGCATGGCCGGATCGTACGGCTCCTGTCCGGTCGCCGGGTCCGTCAGCGATGCGGGTAGGGTGAGCGGGAACGAACACGCCGGGGAGCTCGAGGAGTCGGGCTGAGAGGGTGGCCGTCGCCGCGAGGTGCCGTCATCGACCCGTGAACCTGACCTGGGTAATGCCAGCGGAGGGATGCGATGACCGACACCCTCGATGTGTCACAACCGATGATCCTGCTCGTCGTGGGTGGCGACCCCGCGGCCCCGCTGCGCCTGCCCGTTCCCCTTCCCCGGGGCTCGGTCGTGGTTGCTGCTGATTCCGGTCTGGACCGCCTGACGGGGGTCGTGCGGGCCGATCACGTGGTCGGCGACCTCGACTCCGTGTCCGACACTGCGCTCCGCCACGCTCGCGTCGCCGGCACCGAGATCCACCGCCACCCGGCCGACAAGGACGCGACCGACTTCGAGCTGGCGCTGGACCTGGTGGTGCGCCACGTCGCACCCACCGCCGGGCTGCGGTCGCTCCTCGTGGTGGGTGGCGGGGGAGGGCGGCTCGACCACCTGCTCGGCGACGTGCTCCTCCTGACCGGGCCCGCACTCGAGCCGCTGGAGGTCACGGCCCGCTTCGGGCCCGTTACCGTCACCGTGGTGCGGCCCGGTGCGGGACGCACCGTGACGGGCGCGCCGCACGAACAGGTGTCGCTGCTGCCGCTCCACGGCGCCGCCGACGGCGTGACCACCTCGTCGCTGCGCTGGCCCCTGGTCGACGCCCACCTCGCGGCCGGGACCAGCCGGGCGATGAGCAACGAGCTGGTCGCCGCCACCGCCGCGGTCTCGATCGCCCATGGCGTGCTGGCGGTCATCCAACCGGGCACCACGGCCCCGCTCATCGACCCCCGTGCGACCCCGTACGACCCGACCCCCCGACCCCCCGAGAGGAACCCCGAATGATCGCCGAGCTCCAGGTCCTGCCCCGCCCCAGCGGCACCGAGGACGACCCGCACGCGTTCGTCGAGGCGGCCATCGCCGCCATCGGCGCCAGCGGGCTCCACCACGAGGTGAGCGCGCTGGGGACCACCCTCGAAGGCTCGCCTGACGCGGTGTGGGCCGTGCTGCGCGCTGCGCACGAGGCCACCCTCGCGGTGGGCGCGACGTTCACCATCAGCATCATCAAGCTGGCCGAGGGCGCGGACGACGACGGCCCCACGATGGACCGCCTCACCGCCAAGTTCCGCGAGAACTGAGGCAGCGACCGTGCCCCTCGCCCCGCCCGAGCCTCGGTGGCGCCGCTGGCTGCCACCGCTCCTCGGGTTCGGCGCGGTCGTGGTGCTGTGGCAGCTCTGGGTGACCGTGGCCGACATCCCGCCGTACACGCTGCCTTCGCCCGGCCGCGTCGCCGGCGCGGCGTGGGAGCTCGGTCCCGAGCTGCCGGGGCGCGCCTGGCCCACGGTGTGGGTCGCACTGGTGGGTCTGGTCATCGGCGCTGCCGCCGGCGTGGCCCTCGCCCTCCTCGTGACCCAGCTCCGCCTTGCCCGCCAGGTGCTGTACCCGCTGATCGCGATGAGCCAGACGATCCCGCTGGTGGTCCTGGCGCCGCTCTTCCTCGTGTGGTTCGGCTACGGCTCGATGCCGAAGGTGCTGCTCGTCGTGCTGGTGGTCCTGTTCCCGGTGCTGGTCGCGACGGTCGGCGGGATCGAGGGCGCGGAGCCCGAGCTGATCGACCTCGTTCGCTCGATGGGTGGCTCGCGGCGTGCCGTCCTGCGGACCGTCCAGCTGCCGGCCGCGCGCCCCGCGTTCTTCAGCGGCCTGCGCATCGCGTCCGCCTATGCGGTGGGCGGCGCCGTCATCGCCGAGTACTTCGGCGGCGTCACCACCGACCGGGGGCTCGGCAAGACCATCCTCCGGTCGCTCGCCTCGTACCGCTTCGACCGCGTGTTCGTCGCCGTGGTCTTGATCGCCGTGCTGAGCGGCCTCCTCTTCGTCCTGGTCGACCGCCTCGGTCGCCTCGCCGTCCCGTGGGAGCGGCCCAGCCGCCCCGCCCGATCCCACCGTCACCTCGTCAAGGAGCACCCATGAACCGCCGTCCCCTCATCACGCTCGCCCTCGCCGGCAGCCTCGCGCTCAGCCCGCTCGCCGGGTGCTCCAGCGATGCGTCCGACGACGGGAAGACCGGTGGAGGCAAGGACCTCCGCTCCTTCGAGGTGGTGCTGGACTGGACCCCCAACACCAACCACGGCGGCATGTACCTGGCGGCGGCCAACGGCTGGTACGAGGACGCCGGGCTCGACGTGACCTTCCTGGAGCCCGGCGAGGCGGGAAGCCTCCAGGCCCTCGCCGCGGGCCGGGCCGAGGTCGCCGTGTCCGTGCAGGAGGAGCTGATCCCGGCGCGTGCGGCGGGGCTGCCGGTGCAGTCCGTGGCGGCGATCGTGCAGCACAACACCTCGAGCCTCCTGTCGCTCGCCAGCGACGGCATCGAGCGCCCCCGGGATCTGGAGGGCACGACCTACGGGGGCTTCGGCGGCCAGCTGGAGCAGGCGCTGCTCGACAAGCTGGTGTCCTGTGACGGTGGCGACCCGAGCACGGTCCGGTCGGTCGAGGTGGGCGAGGCCGACTACCGCATCGGACTCGAGCGCGGCGACTACGACACCGTCTGGATCTTCGACGGCTGGGACGGCATCCGGCTCCAGCAGGAGGGCGTCGAGACCAACACGATCCCGTTCATCGACCACGACGACTGCATCCCGGACTGGTACACGCCGCTGCTCGCCACCTCCGAGCAGGTCGCCGAGGAGCGCGGCGACGACCTGGCGGCCTTCATGGATGCCACTGCCCGCGGCTACCAGGCCGCCATGGAGGACCCGGAGGCGGCGGCCGACGCCCTCTTGGACCAGGCGGACGACCTCGACCCCGAGCTGGTCCGGGCCAGTGCCGAGTACCTGAGCACGCGCTACGCGGACGACCCGGATGCCTGGGGCCTCCAGGACGCCGCGATCTGGGACGGCTTCGCCGCCTTCCTGCTCGACGCGGGCCTGGTGGACGCAGCGGTCGAGGTGGACGACGCATGGACCAACGAGTACCTGCCGACCTCGTGAGCGGGTCCCCCGGGACGGTCGATGCCCGTGGCCTGACGGTGGCCTGGCCCGGCGCGGACGGGCTGGCGGTCGCCGTCGAGGGGGTCGACCTCCAGGTCGACCCGGGCTCCTTCGTGACGATCGTCGGCCCGAGCGGATGTGGCAAGAGCACGGTCCTGCGGGTGCTTGCGGGCCTGCTGGTGCCCGATGCCGGGTCGGCGACGATCGACGGCGCCGACGTCATCGGCCGCCCCGGGTCGACCGCCTGGCTGCCCCAGCGCGACGCGCTGCTCCCGTGGCGCTCGGTGCTGGGGAACGCCGTGCTCGGCGCCGAGCTCCACGGGGTGCCCGCCACCGAGGCCCGGGCGCAGGCCCGTGAGCTGCTCGGGCGGTTCGGCCTGGCCGGCACCGAGGGCCAGTGGCCGTCGGAGCTGTCGGGCGGCATGCGCCAGCGGGTGGCGGTGCTGCGCGCGTTCCTCACGCCGGCACCGGTCCTGCTGCTCGATGAGCCCTTCGGCGCGCTCGACGCCCTCACCCGCCGCCAGATGCAGGGCTGGCTCCAAGAGGTGCTGCTCGATGCCCGGGACCAAGACGATGCGCGCACCGTCGTGCTGGTCACCCACGACGTCGAGGAGGCGCTGCTGCTGTCGGACCGCGTCCTGGTGATGTCGCCCAAGCCGGGACGCATCGTGGCCGAGGTGGCCTCCGGGTTCTCGAGGCCGCGTCGGCCGGAGCTGGTGGCCGACCCCGCGTTCGTCCGCCAGCGGTCCGACCTGCTGGCGGCCCTGGGCGCCTGAGGGCGCTGGTTTCGGACGCCTTCGCCCAGGCTGCACACTGGCGGGGTGGACATCTCGGCCGAGCTCACCGCCCCGTGCACCCCGGAGGTGCTGTTCGGCTGGGTGCGGGACCTCGGCCGGTACCCGCAGTGGCTCGAGATCGTCACGAAGGCCGAGGCCGGCGACGACGGGTCCTGGGCCGTCGACCTGCGGGGCCGGATGGGCCCCCTCGCTCGGACCAAGCGCCTGCGCATGGTCCGCCGCGAGCTGGTCGAGCCGAGCCGGGTCGTGTTCGAGCGCGCCGAGCTCGACGGGCGCGACCACAGCTCCTGGACGCTCACCGCCGACGTAGCGGCAACCGACGGGGGCGCCCACCTGGTCATGCACCTCTCTTACGGCGGCGGTCTCTTCGAGCCGCTCATCGAGCGGGTCCTGCGAGACGAGATCGAGCGCTCGCGCCTCCGGCTGCTGGGTCTCGTCACGGCAGACGAGGGGTAGCGGCCCCGGTGCACGACACAGCCGACGCCGGCTCCGCCCCTGCCACCACCCGCCCACTGGGCGCGACGGTGGCCGACGGCGGGACGCGGTTCGCGGTCACCTCCGGCGTCGCCGAGCGCGTCGAGCTGTGCCTGTTCGACCTCGACGGGGCCGAGACCGACCGCGTCGAGCTGGCCCCCGATGGCGACACCTGGTCGGCGGACGTGCCCGGTGTGGCGGCGGGCCAGCGCTACGGGTTCCGGGTCCACGGTCCGGGCCATCCCGCCGAGGGCCACGCCTGCGACCCGGCCAAGCTGCTGGTCGACCCGGCGGCGCGCCGGGTCACCGGCGAGCTGCGCTGGACCAAGGAGCTGGTGACCCCGGGCGTGGACTCGGCGGGCCTGGTCCCGCGGTCGGTCGTCGTCGCCCCGCCCTCGGCGCGGCCACCAGCCGTGGCGGTCGCCCACACCTGGGAGGAGACCGTCGCCTACGAGGCCCACGTGGGCCACCTCACGGCCCGGCACCCGCTGGTCGCGCCCGAGGCCCGGGGCCGCTACCTCGGCCTCGCGGCTCCGGTCGTGGTCGACCACCTCCAGCGGTTGGGCGTCACCGCGGTCGAGCTGCTGCCGGTGCAGCAGTTCGTCAGCGAGCCGGGCCTGGTGGCCGCCGGCCGCCGCAACGTCTGGGGCTACAACCCGCTCGCCTGGGGCGCCCCCCACGCCGGCTACGCGTCCGCGGGGGAGAGCCCCGTCACCGAGCTGCGGGCCGCGGTGGCGGCGCTCCACGAGGCCGGCATCGAGGTGTGGCTCGACGTCGTGTTCAACCACACCTGCGAGGGGGCCCTCGGCTCGGGCCCGATCCTCTCGTGGCGCGGGTTCGACAACGCCGCCACCTACCGGCTGATCGAGGGCGGCGACGGTCTCGTCGACGACGATGTGACCGGTTGCGGCAACGCGGTCGACACCCGGTCGCCCGCGGTCCGCCGCCTCATCCGCGAGCTCCTCGTGCGCTGGGTGGAGGAGTGGGGCATCGACGGCTTCCGCTTCGACCTCGCCGCCACGCTCATCCGGGCCGACGACGGCCCGACCACCGCCTCGGCCTTCCTCGCCGATCTGGCCGCCGACGAGCGCTTGGCCCACACCCGCCTCGTCGCGGAACCCTGGGACACCGGTCTGGGCGGCTACGTCGTCGGCGGCTTCCCGCCGCCGTGGCGCGAGTGGAACGACCGCTTCCGCGACGACGTCCGCGACCTCTGGCGGGGCGAGCCCGGCCGCTGGCCGGCCTTCGCCACCCGGCTGACGGGCAGCGCCGACCGGTTCCGGGGTACGGCCGAGCCGCCGGCCCGGGATGCCACAGCGGGCGTCAACGCGGTCGCCACCCACGACGGGTTCACGGTCGCCGACCTCGTCACCTATGCCGAGCCGGTCGGCGGCGGCCACGGCCAGCGCTCGTCCAACTCGGGTCTCGAGGGCCCGACCGCCGATCCCGAGGTCACGGCCCGCCGCCAGCGGCGCCAGCGCGCCCTGCTGGGCACCGTGCTGTGCGCCCAGGGCGTCCCCATGATCAGCAGCGGCGACGAGATCGGACGGTCACAGGGCGGCGTCGCCGACGGCTACACCCTGGAGCCCGACGACGCCGGCCTGCCCTGGCCGGAGGCCGACTGGGACCTGGCGTCGTGGGTGTCGGCCGCGGTGGCCCTGCGCCGCCGCCATCGGGCGCTGCGCCGAACCGCGTGGGTCGCGCCGGACGACCCCCAGATCACCTGGCTCACCGCATCGGGTGAGGTGTTCGACGACGGCGCGTGGACCGATCCGGCCCAGACCGCCCTGGCCGTGCTGCTCGCCGCCCCCGACGACGATGTCGACGCCTCGGTCCTCGTGCTGGCGGCGCCGAGCGAGCCCGTGGCGTTCGTGCTCCCGGAAGGACCGTGGTGGGTCGTGCTCGACAGCGCGGATCGCCGCGGCGACCGCCCGGCACCGACGCCCGTCGAGGGGGAGTTGCCGGTCGAGGCCCCCGGCCTGGTCTGGCTCGTCGACCGCCCCTGACGTCCAGCGCTCCGAAGGTTTGCCGTGTCGGCGGCGCGGCCTCATAGGGTGTCGCCCGTGAAGATCGGCATCCTTGGAGGAACCGGACCGGCCGGCAGCGCGCTCGCTGCTCGGCTGGCATCTGTCGGCTACGAGACCATCATCGGGTCCCGTTCGAAGTACCGGGCCATGGAGACCGTCGACAAGCTCCTCGTCGAGTGGTCCGGACGCGACCTCCACATCGTCGCCGGCGACAACGCGGCCGCGGCGGCGGCCGATGTCGTGGTCATCGCCACCCCGTGGGACGGCGCCTACGGCACCGCCACCTCGGTGGCCGACGAGCTGGCCGGCAAGGTCGTGATCTGCATGGCCAACGCGCTGACCCGCATCGGCAAGGAGTTCCAGCCGCTGGTCCCGCCGCGCGGCTCGGTCGCCGCCAGCGTCCAGGCCGCGGTCCCCGCGTGCCACGTCGCCGCCGGGTTCCACCACGTCCCGGCCAAGGAGCTGGGCGATCTCGACCACCCGATCGAGTCGGACGTGCTGATCTGCTCGGACTTCCCCCACGCCACCGAGGTCACCTCGACGATCGTGTCCAGCATCCCGAACCTCCGCCCGCTCG
Organism: uncultured Iamiaceae bacterium; assembly: GCA_964501845.1. Lineage (GTDB taxonomy): Bacteria > Actinomycetota > Acidimicrobiia > Acidimicrobiales > Iamiaceae > Aquihabitans. The sequence goes on along the minus strand of CAZCVS010000074.1, from coordinate 1,018 downwards.
ACGCCGGCGGCCTCTCGCAGGCCACGCCCATCGAGTCGTTCACCGCGGTGCTGCTCCAGCTCAACGTCCACTACAAGACCCGGGTCGCGGTGAAGTTCACCGGCATCCCGGAGGTGACCGTGGCGGCGCCAGAACAGGTCGATCCCGCCGGTGAGTGAGCCCGCCGGGTCTGACGCGGCGCCGATGCGCCTCTACGACACCGCTCGCCAAGCCGTCGTGCCCTTCGAGCCGGGACCGCTGGTCACCATGTACACGTGCGGCATCACGCCGTACGACGCCACCCACTTCGGCCACGCCGCCACCTACCTGACCTACGACGTGCTGCAGCGGCGCCTGCGCGACCGCGGCCACGAGACCCGCTGCGTGCGCAACATCACCGACGTCGACGACGACCTGCTCCGCAAGGCGCGGGAGCTCGGGGTCCACTACCTCGACCTCGCGGCGGGAGAGATCGCCCGCTTCGACGACGACATGGAGGCGCTCGAGCTGCTGCCGTCGTGGAGCGAGCCTCGGGCCACGTCGGCCATCGCCGACATCCGCGGCTTCATCGGCATGGTCCTCGACCGCGGCCACGCCTACGAGTCGGGCGGCTCGGTGTACTTCGACGTCGGCAGCTGGGACCGCTTCGGCGAGGTCAGCCACTACGACCGCGACGAGATGCTGCGCCTGGCCGCCATCCACGGCGGCAACCCCGACGACCCCCACAAGCGCGATCCGCTGGACTTCGTGCTCTGGCAGCCCTCCGCGCCCGACGAGCCGTTCTGGGAGTCGCTGTGGGGCCCCGGCCGCCCCGGCTGGCACATCGAGTGCTCGGCGCTCGCCATGCGCGAGCTCGGCACCACCATCGACCTGCACGGCGGCGGCAGCGACCTGGTCTTCCCGCACCACGAGTGCGAGACCGCCCAGTCCGAGGCGGCGACGGGCGAGCCCTTCGTCCGCCACTGGATGCACCAGGCGATGGTCCGCATGGACGGCGAGAAGATGTCGAAGTCGCTCGGCAACCTGGTGTTCGTGAGCG
>CAZCVS010000073.1:0-10676 GCA_964501845.1 uncultured Iamiaceae bacterium | reverse complement strand
ACGGCTTCCCGCTCTACAACCTGGCCGACGCGGTCCAGCTGCGGAACCACGTGCTCGAGCGGTTCGAAGCCGCCGACGCCGACCCGAGCCTGGTGGACGACGGGGCCCTGACCTTCGTCGTGGTGGGCGGCGGTCCGACCGGGGTCGAGGTGGCCGGCGCCCTCACCGAGCTCTTCCACCTCGTGCTCCGCAAGGACTTCGGCAACCTCGATGTGAGCCGGGCTCGCGTGGTGCTCGTGGAGATGCAGGGCCAGCTGCTCGGGCCGTTCAGCGGCGCCTCGCAAGTCCACGCCCGTGACGCGCTGGAGGAGCGCGGCGTCGAGGTCCGCACCGGCGTGCAGGTCGCCCGGGTGCGAGCCACGCGGGTCGCGCTGGCCGACGGCGAGGAGCTGGCGGCGCACACCCTCGTGTGGGCGGCGGGGGTGAAGGCCAACCCCATCGGCGAGGCGCTCGGCCTGCGCACGGGCCGGGGCGGGCGCATCGAGGTGGGCCCGGACCTGGCGGTGGCCGATCACCCCGGCGTGTGGGCCATCGGCGACGTCGCCGCCATCGTCGACGCCAACGGACGCGGCGGCGCCCTGCTGCCCCAGCTGGCGCCGGTCGCCATCCAATCGGGCCGCCACGTCGCCGGCCAGATCCGCTGCCTCGCCGAGGAGCGGCCGGTCCCGAGGGAGCCGTTCCGCTACCGGGACAAGGGAACCATGGCCACCATCGGCCGCAGTCGGGCCGTCGCCGAGCTGCCCCTCGGCATCAAGCTCCAGGGCTTCCCGGCGTGGCTGGCCTGGCTCGGGCTGCACCTGGTGATGCTGGCGGGCTTCCGCAACCGCATCTCGGTCTTCGCCAACTGGGCGTGGAACTGGCTCACCTACGACCGTGGCCCCCGCCTCATCTTCCGCGCCCGCCCCCGTTCGGACGGCTGAACCGAGCGCTCCCGATCGGTGGCGTACGCGTCGAATCGACGTCGATTCGACGCGTCGTCCGAGAACTTTCGACGCAAGCGGTTGCGGTGCAACCACGTCCATCGAAAGTTCGGTGGGTGCTGCGCATCGCTGGGGTGCTGCGCATCGGTGGCGTACGCGTCGAATCGACGTCGATTCGCCGCGCAAGGACGAATCGACCGACGACGGGATGTCGTCGTCGACGGGATGGCCTCAGGCGTCGGCGGCGAGGGTGGTGAGGATGTCGGCCCAGCGGGTGAGGGCGATGAGGTGGCCCTCGCCGGGGAAGACGTGGAGGGTGGCGTCGGGCAGCGCCTCGGCCCACCACTCGCCGAACGCGGGGGGCGCGGTCGAGTCCCGCGACCCGTACCAGAGGTCGACCGGACCCGTCGCCGCCGACCAGTCCACGTCGGGGGCCTCCACCTGGAGCTCGAGGTCGCGCTCGATCCCGCCCAGGCCCTGGGCGACCGAATCGAACACGCCGGCGGCCAAGGCGGCGATGGCACCCGGGATGGCGTCGAGCGCCGCCCGCCGGTCCGGCGTGACCTGCTCGGCCACGTGCTCGAGTGCGAGCGGCAGGTCGCACGGGTAGGGCACGAGCATCGGCGCCGCCATCTCGGCCAGGCCGGCAGGTCCCAGCTCTGCTCCCAGCTCGGCGACCAGGTGCCGGCCGCCGTCGGCGTCGTCGAGGATCCCCTCGGTGGCGTAGGCCTGGAACGGGACGAGCCCGGCCGCCACGGCCGTGCGGGCGACGCGGCCCGGGTGGCGGGCGCCGATGGCGAGGGCGTAGGTGGCGCCGGCCGACCAGGCGAACGGCCGCCACCTGTCGACCCCGAGGCGGTCGGCGAGGGCGAAGGCGTCATCGGCGAACGAGCCGACGGTGCCGGTCGGGTGCGGGGACGAGAGCCCGAAGCCGGGCCGGTCGACCGCCACCAGCCGCACGCCCGCCGAGGCCGCGATGCCGTCATCGGGGTGTCGGGCGCGACGGGAGTCGGGCGTGCCGTGCACGTAGAGGACGGGCGTGCCCGCGGGGTCGCCGACATCGTCGAACGCCAGGGTCCGGCCGTCGGGGAGGGTGATCGTCTCGGCCGTTCCCATCGCAGCGGGGATGGTACCGGTGCAGACGAGGGCGCCGCCCCGGCAGGATGGGCGGGTGCAGCCCATCGTGACCCCGGCCGAGATGGCGACCATCGACGCGGCGGCGCCCGAGCCCGTCGAGGTCCTGATCGAGCGTGCTGGCGGCGCTGTGGCCCGCGCCGCGCTGCGGATGCTGGACGGCGCCTACGGGCACCGGGTTGTGGTCGTGGCGGGCAAGGGCAACAACGGAGCGGACGGCCGTGCGGCCGCTCGCCGCCTCGAAGCCCGCGGGGTGCGGTGCACCGTCGTCGACGCCGTCGACGCCCGAGAGGTCCTGCCCGGCGCGGACCTGGTGGTCGATGCCGCCTACGGGACCGGGTTCCGCGGGAGCTACGACCCGCCCGTGCCGGCCGATCCGGCCACGCCGGTGCTGGCCGTCGACATCCCGTCGGGGGTCGACGGCCTTACCGGAGCGGTGTCGGGCCGCGCCCTGCGAGCGACCCGGACGGTGACGTTCGCGGCCTGGAAGCCGGGGCTCCTCCTCGGCGACGGGGCAGAGCTGGCGGGTCAGGTCGAGGTGGCGGACATCGGCCTCGACACCAGCACCGCCCGGGCCTGGCGCGTAACTGCTGCCGACGTCGCGGCCTGGCTCCCGGCGGTCGAGCGGAGCACGCACAAGTGGAGGGCCGCGGCCTGGCTCATCGCCGGCTCGCCGGGCATGACCGGGGCGGCCCGCCTGGCCGCCTCGAGCGCCATGCGCAGCGGGGCCGGCTACCTGCGCGTCTCCACGCCGGGCGCGGGCACGGACGTCGATGCCCCGGCCGAGGCCGTCGTCATGCCCCTCCGCGACGGGTGGGCGGGGGAGGTGCTCGACGAGCTGGAGCGGTTCCGGGCGCTGGCCATCGGACCCGGCCTCGGGACCGACGAGGGCCTGGCGGGCGAGGTCCGCCGGCTCGTCGCCGGAGCCGACATCGCCACCGTGGTCGACGGGGACGGGCTGCGGGCGCTGGGCGCGGCGGCGGCCACGGTGATCGGCGGGCGCAGCACCGCAGCGCCCGCCGTGGTGCTGACCCCGCACGACGGCGAGTTCGCGGCGCTGGACGGCGGGGCCCCCGATGCCGACCGCTTCGCGGCCGTCCGCAGCCTGGCCCGAGCCACGGGCGCGGTGGTGCTGCTGAAGGGGCCGACCACGCTCGTCGCGTCCCCCGAGGGCACGGTCCTGGCGTCCGATCAGGGCGACGCCCGCCTCGCGACGGCCGGCAGCGGCGACGTGCTTACCGGCCTGATCCTCGGGCTGCTGGCCACCGGCATCGGTCCGCAGCGGGCGGCGGCTGCTGCTGCCTTCCTGCACGGGCGGGCCGGGGACCTAGCCTGGCGCCGCGGCTTGGTGGCCGGCGATCTCGTCGACCACCTCCCGGCCGCGTTCGCCGAAGTCGTCGGAGGCTAGATGCCACGCTCCACCCCCGTCTCTGCAGTCATGACCACCGATGTGCTGCTCTTCGCGCCCGACGACAACGTCGGCGACGCGATGGCCCAGCTCGTCGAGCGGGGCATCGACGGCGCACCGGTCGTCAACTCCGACAACCAGGTGGTGGGCGTCATCTCCACCGGCGACCTGATCGTGCAGGAGACCGAGCTCCACGTCCCGACGATCATCTCGCTCTTCGGTGCCACGCTCGAGCTGCCCAGCGCCCACAAGCACTTCGAGGACGATCTCCGCAAGACCCTCGGTGCCACCGTCGCCGACGTCATGGCCACCAAGCCGGTGACCATCGGTCCCGACGAGACCATCGAAGCCGCCGCCACCAAGCTCCACGAGCACAACGTGTCGCGGTTGCCGGTGGTGGGTGCGCTCGGCCTCGTCGGGATCATCTCCCGGGTCGACGTGCTGCGCGAGATCATCCGCAACGACGAGGCCTCGGCGCCCGACGCCTAGGGCAGCCCCCGTGCGTCCTGTCTGGGCCGAGGTCGACCTCGGCGCGATCTCGGCCAACGTGGCCACCCTCCGCGCCTTGGCCGCACCCGCGGCGATGTGCGCGGTCGTGAAGGCCGACGGCTACGGGCACGGCGCCGTCCCCGCGGCCCGAGCGGCCCTGGCCGGAGGGGCGGACGTGCTCGCCGTCGCGCTGGTGGCCGAGGGTGTCGAGCTGCGCGAGGCGGGGATCGACGCCGTGGTCATGGTCCTGTCGCAGGCGTCGGCCGATGAGATCGACACCCTGGTGGAGGCGGACCTCGACGCCACCGTCTACACGTCCTCGGGGGTCCGCGGCCTGGCTGACGCCGCCCGGCGCGCCGGGCGGACCGCGGCGCGCCCGGTGCGGGTCCACCTCAAGGTCGACACCGGCATGCACCGCGTCGGCGTCCAGCCCGCCGAGGCCCTCGCCCTGGCGCGGGCTGTCGTGGACGAGCCATCGCTCGAGCTGCGGTCGGTGTTCACCCACTGCGCCGTCGCCGACGAGCCCGCCAACCCGTTCACCACGCGGCAGCTGGCTCGCTTCGACGCCGTCTTGGCCGAGCTGGCCGACGCCGGCGTCGACGTCCCGTGCGCGCATGCCGCGAACACCGCGGCCGCCATCGACCACCCCGACGCCCGCCGCGACCTGGTGCGCTGCGGCATCGGGATCTACGGGCTCGACCCGGCGCCCGTGCTGGCCGGCCGGGTGCCGCTCGTCCCCGCCATGTCGCTGCACGCCCGGGTCTCGCACGTGAAGCGGGTCGCGGCCGGTGAGGGGGTCTCCTACGGCCTGCGGTACCGGCCGGCAGCGGAGACCACGATCGCCACCGTCCCGCTCGGCTACGCGGACGGGCTGCCCCGCCGCCTCGGCAGCCACGGGGGCACCGTCCTCCTCGGCGGCGTGCCCCGGCCCATCGCCGGTTCGGTCACCATGGACCAGATCCTCGTCGACTGCGGCGACGATCCCATCGAGGTCGGTGACGAGGTGGTGCTGATCGGCCGCCAGGGCGGCGCCGTCATCGGCGCGGAGGACTGGGCCGACCTGCTCGGCACCATCGCCTACGAGATCGTGTGCGGGATCAGCCCGCGCGTCCCCCGCCGCTACCTGGAGGCCTCGCCGTGAAGCACCCGAAGCTTGTGATCCTCGGCGCCACCACGCTCGGCCTCGGCGTCGCGGCGGCCGGCCTCTACCGGGCCACGCACCCGGCCGATGCCCGTGGGCCGATCACGCCCGACCCGGGCCGGTCCCGCCGGCCGGTGCCCGACGAGCTGCTCGACCTGCCCGACGGCGTCATCGAGCACGAGATCCCCACGCCCGACGGCGGCTCCGTCCACGTCATCGAGAAGGGCGAAGGGCGACCGCTCGTCCTCCTCCACGGCATCACGCTGCGCGCCGACGTGTGGGCACCCCAGTTCCACCAGCTGACCGAGCGCTACCGGGTGATCGCCGTCGATCTGCGCGGCCACGGCACCTCCCGGGCCGGTGACGCCGGCTTCGGCATCGGGCGCCTCGGCGACGACCTCGCCACCGTGCTCACGGCCCTCGATCTGCGCCAGGCGGTCCTCGTGGGGCACTCCATGGGCGGCATGACCGTGATGCAGTTCTGCGGCGACCACCCCGAGGTGCTGGCCGAGCGGGTCGACGGGCTCGTCTTCGTCGCCACCCGCGCCCACCAGGTCTTCCCGCCCTACCTCGATCGCGGGGCCCGCCGTCTGGCCGCTCAGGGCCAGGCCATCATCGAGCGCGGCGATGCCCTGCCGTCGCGCGCCACCGTCACCACCCAGGCCGCCCGCCTCGCGTTCGGGGACCGGCCATCGAGGAAGGCGGTCGAGATCGTGGCCGAGATGGGTCGGTCGATCCCGCCGGAAGCGCTGATGCCGTCGCTCAGCGGCCTGATCGAGCACGATGCCCGGGAGGCGCTCCGCGCCACCGACACGCCGTCGCTGGTCATCGTCGGCACCCGCGACCTGCTGACGCCTGTGCCCGCGGCCCGCCACCTCGCCCACCTCCTGCCCGACTCAGAGCTCGTGGTCCTGCCCCGCGCCGGTCACCAGCTCATGCAGGAGCGTCCGGACGACCTCGCCGAGCTGCTCGACGCGTTCGTGGCGCGCATCGAGGGCGACGAGCCCACCGTCGCCGACGCCGTCGATGCGAGCGACGGGCCCGTGGAGGCCGACCAGGTCGAGTCCGGCCAACCCTGACGTGATGTCCGATTTGGGGACCTTTCCTGGCATGTAGGGGTTTTCTGGCCCGCTCGCGTCCGGTAGGGTTCGGCTGCCTTCCCGCACCGCCCACCGATCTGTGGAGCTCGCCCGTGGCGTTGTCGCAGAAGCACCGTTCGTCTCTGTACCTGTCCCTGTCGACCGTCGTCGGCACCGAGAAGCAGAAGCCCTGTTGGAAGCGTTCCCTGCCAGCGACCGAGACCTCCCGGCGACCCAGGACTTCGTGCGCTCCGAGGTGGCCACCCTGCGTGGGGAGATGCACCACGAGATCGGTCAGTTGCGTGCGGAGATGCACTCGCTCTTCCGGCGGCAGACGATCTGGTTCTCCGGGATGATCCTGACCGCGATGAGCGTGTCGACCGCGATCAACGCGTGGGTGGTGCTCGCCACGCGCTGAGGGCCAGGCGGCTCCCGGTGACCAGACCCCATCGGGCGAGCGCACCGGCTTCGGCCTCGATGACGGCCCGGACCCGCCACCGGGGGAGGGTGAGGCGGCCGGGGGCGAGCGTGCGGACCGCCACCACCTCCAGATCGTCGGTGCACAGCGCCACATCGATGGGGAAGCGCATGCCGAAGGTGTGGACCGAGCCGGTGGGCGCGAGCAGCAGGGCGCCGTCGAAGTGGCGGCGCCCCAAGAGGCCGAGCGACCTCGCCCGGCGGCCGGTGGCAACCTCGACCGGCGCGACCCGGCGGCCGTCGACCAGGAGCATCAGATGGTGGGAGACGGAGGTGTGGCGCATCGTGGTGCCGGTGTACCGCTCCGTCCCGCGGTCCCCGCGCCCGACGCCCGAGATACGACCCATCTGGCGCTGATCCGCCAGGTTCTTCCGCGGAGCATCGCTCACTACGATCGTGCGGTGGCCTGCTCCTCCAACTTCCTCGTCGCGGTCCCAGCCGCGGGTACGGCGGAGATCTCGCGATGAGCCGCAGCCCCCTGGTCGTCGTCACCACGAGCGCGGCCCAGACCCAGGACCTCGCCGCTGCACTCGCCGCCATGGCGCTGCCAGGGGACCTCGTCCTGCTCGCCGGGGAGATGGGCGCCGGCAAGACGGCGTTCGCACAGGGCTACGCCCGCGGCCTCGGCATCTCGGACCAGGTCACCAGCCCCACCTTCACGATCGTCCAGGAGTACTCGGGTGGACGCCTCGGCATGCACCACCTGGACGTGTACCGGCTCGAGACGCTGCGTGAGGTCGCTGATCTGGGGTTGAGCGAGATGCTCGACGAGGACGCGGTGATGCTCGTGGAGTGGGGCGACGCCGTGCTCCCGGCCCTGCCCGATCAGTACCTCGAGCTGCGGATCTCGTTCGGAGCCGACGACGACGAACGCCGGATCGAACTGCGGGGCGTGGGCGGTACCTGGCCGGCCCGCTCCCGCCAGGTGGCTGATGCCGTGGCGCCGTGGATCGCCCAGGAGGGAGGACCGGCATGTTGATCCTGGGGCTCGAGAGCGCGACGGCGGAGGTCGGCTGCGCGATCGGCGGTCACGAGGGCGTGCTGGCGTCGTCGCACTCGGCCCGCGGCAAGCGCCATGCCGAGAACCTCACGCCGGCCATCGAGTTCGTCTGCCGCCAGGCCCGCGTCGAGCTCTCGGAGATCTCCTGCGTTGCCGTCGACAACGGCCCGGGCCTGTTCACCGGCCTGCGGGTCGGTGTGGCGTCGGGCAAGGCCATCGCCCAGGCGCTGCGGGTCCCCATGATCTCGGTCTCGAGCCTCGACCTGCTCGCCTTTCCGCTGCGGTTCACCGACCGGCGCATCGCCGCGGTCATCGACGCCCGGCGCAGCGAGGTCTTCTGGGCCTTCTACCGCCAGGTGCCGGGCGGGCTCCAGCGCGTGAGCGAACCCACGGTCGGCACGGCCGACGAGCTGGCGGCGGAGCTCCAGGCCCAGCCGGGCGACACGCTGCTCGCCGGCGACGGGGCCGTGCGCTACGCCGAGACCCTGACCCGCCGGCCCGGGGTCGAGGTCGCCGGCGGTGACCACGCCTACCCTTCGGCGCGGTCCCTGGTGCAGCTGGCCCACGCCAAGGCCCTGCGCGAGGACTGGGTCCGGCCCGAGCAGATCGAGCTGCTCTACCTGCGCAAGCCCGACGCCGAGATCAACTGGTCCGTGCGGGAGGGCGCATGAGCACCGATCCGCTCCCGGCGTCCGATGCCGTCGCCCTCACGGTGTCGCCCATGCGCCGCCGCCACCTGCCCGACGTCTTGGCCATCGAGGGTCAGGTGTACCCGCGCCCGTGGACCTCGCGCCTGTTCGAGGACGAGCTGGAGCGGTCCGGACGGATCTACCTCGTCGCCCGCCTCGGCGCCACGGTGGTCGGCTACGCCGGGGTGCTGATGATCGCGGATGACGGCCACATCGCGACCATCGCCGTCGACCCGGCCTGGCAGCGCCACGGCGTCGCCCGCTGCCTGCTGGTGGAGCTGGTGCGCGAGGCCCGCGAGCTCGGCGCCAACCAGCTCACCCTCGAGGTCCGGGTGACCAACCGCGGCGCCCAGAACCTGTACCGGAGCCTCGGGTTCGCTCCCGGTGGGGCGCGCAAGGCGTACTACGCGGACAACGGCGAGGACGCGCTGGTGATGTGGGCCCATGACATCCGCAGCGACGAGTACGAAGCCCGCCTGCGGCGCGCCGAGGGCCACGCCCGCTGGCCGGTCGTCCGCCAGGGCTTCGCCGAGGCGACGAACGGCTCGCGTCACCCCGCCGTCGCCGGACGTGTCGACGCCAGCAGCGGCCAGGAGGCCTCGTGACCACCACCGTTCCCTCCACCATGGGCTTTCCGATCCACGCCGGGACCAAGATCCTCGGCATCGAGACCTCGTGCGACGAGACGGCGGCGTCGGTCGTCGTCGGCGGCCACATCGTGCGCAGCTCCGTCGTGTCGAGCCAGGTCGACATCCACGCCCGCTTCGGCGGGGTCGTGCCCGAGATCGCCAGCCGAGCCCACGTCGACCTGCTGACCCCGGTCATCGCCGAGGCGCTGGTCGAGGCCGGCCTCGAGGGCAGAGAGCTGGACGCGGTCGCCTCGACCGTCGGCCCCGGCCTGGTGGGCGCGCTGCTCATCGGCGTCAGCACCGCCAAGGCGCTGGCCCTCGTGTGGGACGTGCCCTTCGTGGCGGTCAACCACCTCGAAGCCCACCTGTACGCGGCGCTCGTCGAGGACCCCTCGCTCGAGCTGCCCCTCGTGGTGCTCCTGGTGTCAGGCGGCCACACGATGCTCGTCGCGATGGAAGGCCACGGGAAGTACCGCCTGCTCGGCTCCACCATCGACGACGCGGCCGGCGAGGCCTTCGACAAGGTCGGCCGCTACCTCGGCCTCGGCTATCCGGGCGGCCCGGCCATCGACCGCATCGCCATGGAGGGTGACCCCACCGCCATCTCGTTCCCCCGGGCGATGTACCACGACGGCCTCGACTTCTCGTTCTCCGGGCTCAAGACGGCGGTCATCAACCACGTCCGCAAGCACCCCGAGTCCTCCACCGCTGATGTGGCCGCCAGCTTCCAGGAGGCCGTCGTCGACGTGCTGGTGCACAAGGCCCGCAAGGCGGCCCAGCAGATCGGCGCCAAGGGCCTCGCGCTCGGCGGCGGCGTGGCCGCCAACTCGCTGCTGCGCGAGCGGTTCCTGTCCGCGTGCGTCGAGGACGGCATCCACGGCTTCTTGCCCAGCCGGGCGATGTGCACCGACAACGCCGCGATGGTGGCGGCCGCCGCCTGGTGGCGCCTCGGCGCCGATGGCCCCAGCCCCCTCGACCACGGCGCCGACCCCAACCTGAAGCTCCCCCTCCTGGCCTGACCTCCTCGAACCCGGCACGGATCCCGGACCTCCCGGGCCGGAAAGAGTGCCAGGACCGCCAGAGCTTCGGATTCCGGCACGGATCGCGGCCACGCGTGTCCCGGATCGGTGCCGGGTTCGGGCGAAGCCCCCCGTGCGTTAGCAGTCTCGGGCCGCGAGTGCTTGCGATCGGCGGGAGGGCGCCGTAGGGTTAGCAGTCGCAAGAGACGAGTGCTAACGCCCATCTGGTGGCGTCGCACCAACCACACGCCCAGGAGGCGAAGCATGGCCCTGAAGCCGCTCGAAGACCGCATCATCGTCAAGCCCGGTGATGCCGAGGAGACCACGGCCTCCGGCCTGGTCATCCCCGACACCGCCAAGGAGAAGCCCCAGCAGGGCGAGGTCCTGGCCGTCGGCGAGGGCCGCTGGGACGACGAGGGCGAGAACCGCATCCCCGTCGACGTCAAGGTCGGCGACATCGTCGTCTACTCCAAGTACGGCGGCACCGAGATCACGGTCGACGGCGCGGATGTGCTCATCCTGAACGCCCGCGACGTGCTCGCCATCGTCGAGAAGTGAGCTGAGGAACCCCTATGGCAAAGATCCTGAAGTTTGACGACGAGGCCCGCCGCGGCCTCGAGGCGGGCGTGAACAAGCTCGCCGACGCCGTGAAGGTGACGCTCGGCCCGAAGGGCCGCAACGTGGTGCTGGA
>CAZCVS010000072.1:0-10803 GCA_964501845.1 uncultured Iamiaceae bacterium | reverse complement strand
AGCCGGCCGCGACGAGGCGGTCGTTGGCGACGACCCAGGGGTGGCGCACGTACGGCAGGATCCCCGGCGGTGTCGGCGCCAGGCGCAGGCGCCAGCGCCACGAGGCGATCTTGAGGGCGACCGGCTCCGGCAGCCGCAGCCGGGGCACGGGATCCAGCGCCCGGCGCTGCGTGGGGGTGAGCCAGCCGGCCGGGGCCACGTTGACCGGTCCGTCGAGCCCGGCCTCCCACGCGGTGAGCACCGCCGCGGCCAGGTCGTCCTGGTGGAGGTACTGCCCGGGGGTGTCGTCGGCGGTGGGGACGTCGGCGGCGGCGTCGAAGGCCCGCGCCAGCCACGAGAGGCGGCCGTCGGCGACCACCGTCGCGGGACGGAGCCGGGCCACCGTGGCCGACGGGTGGTCGGCGGACCACTCGGCGGCCATGCGCTCCACCTCGGCGAGCTGCACCGCGTAGGCCAACTCGGGGTGGGGCCGCAGCGGCGCGTCCTCGGTGAGCGGCACCGGGTTGTTGGCCCACGGTCCGTAGACGGTGGCGCTCGAGAGCAGGACGACCCGAGCCGTCCCGACCTTGTCCGCGGCCGCCAGCACCCGCCGGGCCATGACGACGTCGGTCGCCGCCTCGATCTCGGGACCCTCGACCTCGGGCCCGAACGTGGAGGCGAGGTGGACGATGGCGTCGGCGCCGTCGAACGCCGCGACCAGATCCGACGTGACCAGGTCGATCGCGCCGATGCCGGGCCCGGATCGCAGGTCCAGCGCGACCACCTCGTCGACGTCGTCTCGCTGCGCCAGGAGACGAGCCACCTGCCCGCCGAGCGCGCTCGCCGCTCCGGTGACCACCACACGAACCATCACCTGAGCTTGCCGCCCGCAGGGACGCAACACCACATCGACCCGTACGATGGCCGCCATGAGCTCTGGATCCAACCCCTTCGAAGGGATGCCGTTCTTCGGCGATCTGCTGAAGATGCTCGGCTCCCAGGGGCCGGTCCAGTGGGATGGAGCACGCCAGCTGGCGCTCTCCATCGCCACCGGAGGCGAGAGCGAGGCCAACGTCGACCCGCTCGAGCGGGTGCGCTACGAGCAGCTGGCGCGGGTGGCCGACCTCCAGGTCGCGCAGGCCACCGGCCTGTCCACCTCCACCACCGGCCGCTCCGTCACCGTCACGCCCGTGACCCGCACGCAGTGGACCCTCACCACCCTCGACGCCTACCGGCCCCTGATCGAGAAGATGGCCGCCGCGCTGCACCCGCCCACCGCCGATCCCGCCACCGGCCTGCTCGGCGCCATCGAGGCCACGGACCCCGCCGACGGCTCCGACCCCACCGAGGCCTGGCTCAGCCAGATCATGGGCCTGTTGAGCCCGATGCTCCTCGGCATGACCACCGGGTCGCTCGTCGGGCACCTCGCCACGCGCAACTTCGGTCTGTTCGACCTGCCCATCCCCCGCCCGCCGTCGGACGACGTGCTGGTCATCGCACCCAACGTCGAAGCCTTCGCCTCGGACTGGTCGATGGACGGCGACGACCTGCGCCTGTGGGTCTGCCTGCACCAGCTCACCCACCACGCCGTGCTCGGCCTCCCCCACGTGCGGGCCCGTCTCGACGAGCTGCTGGGCGACTACGCCTCGTCCTTCGAGTCCGACCCCGACGCGCTCGGAACCAAGCTCGGCGAACTGGAGGTCGACCCCAGCGGCGGCGACCCGATGGCCCGCTTCCAGGAGCTGATGGGCGACCCTGAGGTCGTCCTCGGCGCCGTCCGGTCCAGCCGCCAGCAGGAGATCCTGCCGTGGCTCGACGGCCTGGTCAGCGTGCTCGCCGCCTACGTGGACCACATCATGGACGAGATCGGCCAGGGCCTGGTGGGCACCTACCCGCAGATCACCGAGGCGCTGCGGCGCCGCCGGGTCGAAGCCTCTTCGGAGGACCGCTTCGTGCAGCGGCTCCTCGGCCTGGAGCTCACCCAGGCCCACTTCGACCGGGGCGCGGCGTTCATCTCCGGCGTCATCGAGCGGGCCGGGCGCCCCGGCCTGGACCGCCTGTGGGCCTCGGCTGAGACGCTCCCGACCCCCAACGAGGTCGACGCTCCCGGCCTGTGGCTGGCCCGCATCGACCTGCCGCTCGACTCCGGGCATCCGGTCGACCCGGCGAATCCGGCCGACCCCGGCGATCCGGCGGATCCAGCCGACCCCGCGGATCCGGCCGACCCCGGCGATCAGGCCTGACGGTCCTCCGGCGAGACCGACCACGGCAGCTCCGTCTGCCCGTCGGCTCGGCGCGTGGGTGCGCCGGCGGGATCGACCGGCGCCGTGGGGTCTTCAGGGGGCGTCCAGGCCACCGGTGACGCCGGAGCCAGATCCTGATCGAACAGCTCGGTGACGGCCTCCTGGGGAACCGGCGTCGAACCGTCGGCGCCAGCCCAGACCGGCGGGGCGTCGATGGGATCGTCGGTGACGGGCTCGGTCGCTTCGACGACCGCCGGCCGGCCGGCCGTGGGATCGCCGACCGGCGGTGCCACCACCGTGGCCTCGTCGCCGGGCGCGACCGTGGGTCCGCCCTCGACGATGACGGTCTGGTCCGGGTCGCCGAGCGGCGCGGTGCCATCGCCGCGGAATCGGCCGATCATGCTGCGGGGCGCGGCCGCCAGCCGGCCCTTGACCTCACCCGACACCTCGGCGAAGCGGTCCTCGATCCCGACAGCGGCCGCGGTGGCCGCCGTCTGGCGCTCCCCCGTTCGGTGGGCCCAGGCCATGCGGCCGATGACGTAGGAGGCGATGGCGAACGCCGACGCCGCGAGCAGCATGGCGAAGCCGAGCTTGGCACCGACGTGGAACGCCACCGGGATGAGCGAGCCGAGCACGTAGAAGATCTGGAACCGGGTCTCGAAGCGCGCAAACGACCGGCCCCGGTTGGCGTCGGGCGCGTCGCGCTGGAGGATGGAGTCGAAGGCGAGCTTGCCGAGCGCCGCGGCGAAGCCCACGCAGACACCGACGATGGACGCGCCCATCACCTCACCGATGAACAGCGAGGCGAAGGCGCCGCTGACCACCAGGCCCAGCGATGCGGTGAGGATGGTCTCCTCGGTGGCGAGCGCCTTGAGGCGCGGCGCCACCGCGGCGCCGATCAGCCCGGCCAGGACGCTGACCCCCGCCACGAGCCCGAACTGCCACGCCGCCTTGTCCCCGCCGCGGAAGTCGAAGGCGATGAGCATGGTCAAGAAGCCGACGCAGCCGCGCAGCAGGGCCATGGCACCACCCGCAAGGCGGATCCCGGCACCGCGCAGCTCCTGGATCTCGGCCAGGTCAGGCTTGGCCGCCGCCACCCGCGAGCGCGGGATGCGCAGGCCGAGGAGCGCGCCGACGGCGTAGGTGAGCACCGCCAGGCCGAGCGCCCAGCCCGGCCCCCAGACCTTGAGCAGCAGCGCCGCGGGCACGATGCCGACGAACCCGGAGAAGCCACCGATGATCGCCAGCTTGGAGTTGGCCTCGATCAGTTCGTCGTCACTGCCGACCACCGTGGGCACGAGGGCGCTGCGCGCCACGTTGTACGCGCGCTGGCCGACCAGCACGCACAGCGCGAGGAGGAAGAAGAACGGCCCGGGCGTGTCGTCGGCGATCTGGTCGATCAGCAGCCAGCACAGCAGCGCCCGCATGATCATGGTGCCGACCAGCACGAACCGGTGCCCGCCCTTGAGCCGGTCGATCATCGGGCCCACGAGCGGGGCGATGACCGCGAACGGCAGCATCGTGATGATCAGGTACCGCACCACGGGGCTGCGAGCGTTGTCGGCGGGCAGCGAGAAGAAGATCGAGTCCGCCAGCGCTGCGGCCAACATGGCATCGGCCATGCAGTTGGCGACGTGGGTGCGAGCCAGACGCTGGAACGGGCGGACGATGAACGCGCGGGACCCCTCGGCGGTGGCAGGGCGCGAGCCCACGGTGTTCGCCAAGGGGTCCGTCACGGGTCCCATGGTAGGGAACGGGTGCGACGACGAGTTCGGGCGCCGGGACCCGGCACCTCCGGCGTGGCCGATCAGACGCGCGACAGCTTGGGCGTCTCGTACTTGTAGCCCAGGCCGCGGATCGTGACGATGCGCGAGGGGTTCGCCGGGTCGGCCTCGACCTTGGCGCGGAGCCGCTTCACGTGGACATCGAGCGTCTTGGTGTCGCCGACGTAGTCGTGGCCCCAGATGCGGTCGATGAGCAGGTCACGGCTCAGCACGCGGCCGGCGTTCTCCAGCAGGAGGTGGAGCAGTTCGAACTCCTTCAGCGGGAGCGACACGTCGTCGCCCCGGATGACGACCTCGTGGCGCGAGGGGTCGAGGGTGACGTCGCCCACCTCGAGGACCTCGGCGCTGGCCGCGTCGTCGACCTCGACGAGGCCGGGCGACCGGCGCAGCACGGCCCGCATCCGGGCCACCAGCTCCCGCAGGCGGTACGGCTTGGAGACGTAGTCGTCGGCCCCGACCTCGAGGCCCACCACGGTGTCGATCTCCGATGCCTTGGCGGTGACCATGATGATCGGCACCTTGGACTTGGCCCGGATCGCCCGACAGACGTCGATGCCCGACACCTTCGGGAGCATCACGTCGAGCAGGACGATGTCGGGGCGCACCGCATCGAACAGGTCCAGCGCCTGGGCGCCGTCGCGGGCGACCTGGACGCGGAAGCCCTCGCGGGCCAGCCCCACGGTCAGGGCGTCGATGAAGCTGTCCTCGTCTTCGACGACGAGCACGGTGGTGGACTCAGGCATCAGGTTCCTCGGGGTGGGGTGGGGCGGCTGGACCGGCCGGGAGGCGCAGGGTGAAGGTGGAGCCGTCGCCCTCGCGGGAGGAGACGGTGATCTCGCCGTCGTGGTTCTGCACGACGTGGCGGACGATGGCGAGTCCGAGGCCGGTGCCGCCGGTGTCGCGGCTGCGGGCGCGGTCGACGCGGTAGAAGCGCTCGAACACCCGCTCCTGGTCGCGCGTGGGGATGCCGATGCCCTGATCGACCACCTCGATCTCGATCCAGCCGCCCGATGCCCGGGAACGGACCTCGACCTTGGAGTGCGGATCGGAGTACTTGACCGCGTTGTCGCAGAGGTTGGCCACCGCCGACACCAGCTGGCGCCGGTCGCCGACGACCGCCAGCGACGCGGGCACGTCGGACATCACCAGGTCGACCGATCGCAGGTCCGCCGCCGCTCGGGTGCGGTCGACGGCCTCGTCGAGGAGCAGGTCGACGCCCACCAGCTCCCGCTCGGGCAGCTCGCTCGCCTCGATCTGGCTGAGCTGGAGGAGGTCATCGATGGTGCGCGCCACCCGGAACGCCTCGCGCTGCATGCGCTCGGTCAGCCGGCGGGCCACATCGGGGTCCCGCTCGTCGAGGAGCGTCTCGGCGAGCAGACCGAGCGCCCCCACCGGCGTCTTGAGCTCGTGGCTGATGTTGGCGACGAAGTCCCGGCGGACCGCGTCGAGCCGCTGGCGCTCCGAGATGTCCTCGATGACGAGGAAGGCGCCGCCGGCCTCGGGGTCCTCGATCGGGACCGAGCGCAGCTGCAGGGACCGGCGTGGCGGGCCGAACAGCTCGATCGTGCGAGTGGAGGACTGCCCGCTGACCGCGAGCAGGATCAGCTCGTTGATGAGCGACCCCACGAGGGCATCGCCGTGACGGGCGGTGAGGTACGACGCGGCGGTCCGGTTGCGGAACACGATCTCGCCGGCCGCGTCGGCCAAGACGATGCCCTGGGGGATGACGTCGAGGGCGCCGACCAGGCGGTCGGCGGTCACCCGGGTGGCGGCCTGCTTGGCGAAGTGGCGGTCGACCGCGGCCTCGAGCCGCTCGGTGGCCTCGTCGAGGGTGGCCGACTCGGCCCCGGGCGAGCGTTCGAAGCGGGCGCGCAGCGCGTCGAGCTGCTCGCGAAGGGCTCCCGAGCGCCAGATCACCCGATCACCCGTCCTCGGGCGGCGGCTTCGTCTGGGCGGCGGCGTTGCGGGCGGCACCAGTGTGCTCGGGCAGCCAGCCGGTGACCATGTACCGGACCCGCTCGCCGATGTTCACGGCGTGGTCGCCGATGCGCTCGTAGTACCGCCCGATCAGGGCCAGCTGCACCGCGGCCTGCACCGGGAGGTCCCCCGAGTTGTGCACCAGGAAGATCTCCTGGATGTAGTCGCGGTGGATGGCATCGAGCCGGTCGTCGAGGTCGTCGAGCGCGGCGGCCATGGCGGCGTCCTCGTCGATGTACGCGTCGATCGCCAGGCGGAACAGGCGGGTCGCCTCCTCCCCCATCTGGCTGATGAGGCCGCGCAGCCGAGCCGACAGCTCGGTGCCGAAGATGCGCCGCGAGCCCTTGGCGATGTTGACGACCAGGTCGCCGGACCGCTCGATCTCGGAGATCATGCGGATGGCGGTGACGATGCCGCGCAGGTCGCCAGCCATGGGCTGCTGGAGGGCCAGCTGCTGGTAGCAGACCTCCTCGAGCTCGACCGCCCGGGCGTCGAGGGGATCGTCGCCCTCGATGATCGTCTGGGCATCGGTGAGGTCGCCGGCGAGCAGCGCCTCGGTGGCGCGCGGGATCCCCTCGGTGACGAGGGCCGCCATCTGCACCATCTCCTGGCGGATCTCCTCCAGCGTCTGGTGGAAGCTCTTGCGGACGTTGTCCATGGTCATCTCGGTGCTCCCACTAGCGGATCTCGGCGGCAAGGTGGTCCGGGTCACCGGTCAGCAGGTAGCGCAACCGGTTCCCGATGATCGCCGAGTGATCGGCGATGCGGTCCAGGGCCTTGCCGATCACCAGGCTATGGAGCGCGGTGGCCACTGCCTCGGGACCCTCGAGCAGGAGCAGCTCCCGCACCAGCTGGCTGTTGGCGTGGTCGAGCACCGGGCCCGACCGGGCGAGGTGGTCGGCGAGGTCCAGATCCTGGCTCGACCAGGCCCGCAGCGCCTCGCGGAACTGCTCGACCGAGGTGTCGGCCATCGACATCAAGATGTCGTAGGTCGATGCGGAACTGCGCACCAACGTCCAGTCTCCACCCACCTTCACCACGCGCAGCGCCAGGTCCCCGACGCGCTCGAGCTCGCCCAGCACCCGCAGCACCGACATCACGAACCGCAGGTCGCTCGCGACCGGCGACTCCCGGGCGAGCAGGTCGTAGCAGCGCTCGGTGAGCGAGAGGTTCATCGCATCGATGTCGTCATCGGCCGCGACGGCCTGGGCCGCCACCTCGAGGTCGCCCGTCGCGAGGAAGTGCTTCATGCGCTCCAGGTTCTGGTCCACGCGCACGGCCATGACCTCCACCTGGAGGCGGAGCTGCTCGAGCTCGTCGTTGAACCCCTGGCGGACCATGGGCACCGGCTTCAGCCGAACCGGCCGGTGACGTAGTTCTCGGTCCGCTCATCGGCCGGGTTCGAGAACATCTTCTCGGTGGCGTCGTACTCCACCAGTACGCCGGTGCGGGTGTCGCTCGTCTCGCTGACCTCGGTGGTGAAGAAGGCGCAGCGGTCGCTCACGCGGGCGGCCTGCTGCATGTTGTGGGTCACGATGATGATCGTGTAGTCCTTCTTGATCTCCTCCATGAGGTCCTCGATCCGGCCGGTCGCGATGGGGTCGAGCGCCGAGCACGGCTCGTCCATCAACACGACCTCGGGGCCAACGGCGAGGGCTCGGGCGATGCAGAGCCGCTGCTGCTGGCCGCCGGAGAGACCGAGCGCCGACTTCTTCAGACGGTCCTTCACCTCGTCCCAGAGCGCCGCTTGGCGCAGCGAACGCTCGACGACCTCGTCCATCGCCGGACCCTTCTTGGCGAGGCCCGCGAGGCGGGGGCCGTAGGCGATGTTCTCGTAGATCGACTTCGGGAACGGGTTCGGCTTCTGGAACACCATGCCGATCCGACGCCGCACCTCCACCGGGTTGACGCCCTTGTCGTAGAGGTTGACCCCGTGGTAGGTGAGCTCGCCCTCCACCCTTGCCGTCTCGATCAGGTCGTTCATGCGGTTGAAGCACCGCAGCACCGTGCTCTTGCCGCAGCCCGAGGGCCCGATGAACGCGGTGATCTCGTGCTGGAACACGGAGATGTTCACGTCGCGCACCGCTCGGAACTCCCCGTAGAACACGGCGAGGTCCTTGGTCTGGTACACGGCGGGCTTCGTCCCGTCGGCGACGTTGGCGGGCTGGGTCTGCTGTTCGGTCACGGGAACCCTTGGGAGCGTGGTCGGATCGGTGTGGGTCACGGGAGTTCCTACTCGTTCTTGTCGAAGCGGTTGCGCAGCACGATGCCGACCGTGTTGATCCCGAGGACGATGATGAGCGTCACCAAGATGGCGGCTTGGGTCGGGCCGTTCCACAGGGCGGTCGGACGGGTGGACCAGTCGCTGATGATGTTCGGCATGGCGGTGAAGGCATCGGAGGTGAGGTCCCCCCAGCCGCCACCGGAGAACCCGCCGGTGTTGGCGCCCACGAGGATGAGCGGGGCGGCCTCGCCGAGGGCTCGGGCCAAGGCGAGGATCGTGCCGGTGAGGATGCCGCCCATGGCGTTGGGCAGCACCAGGGTCCGGGTGACCTCCCAGCGGGTTGCCCCCACACCGAACCCGCCTTCGCGCAGGCTCTGGGGCACGGCCCGGATCGCCTCGGCCGAGGTGATCACCACGATGGGGAGCACCAGGATCGCCAAGGTGAGGCCGGCCGACAGCACGCTGGAGCCACCGGTCAGCGGCTCGAACATCCCGCCGACGAAGAGGGCGTAGCCGAGCAGGCCGTACACCACGGCAGGCACCCCGGCGAGGTTGCGGATCACGACGCTCACGAGGCGGGTGAACCCGTTGTCCTTGGCGTACTCCTCCAGGTACAGCGCGGCGGCCACCCCGATCGGGAACGCGAGCAGGGCGACGACCACGGCACAGGTGACGGTGCCGATGATGCCCTGGTGCACGCCGGTGCGACCCGGACGGATCGAGAAGGGCGCCTGGATGAAGTTCAGCAGCCCTCGCTGGTTGAGGACCTCGAGACCCTCGGGCGAGACGCTCAAGATCAGGGCGATCAGCGACGCCAGGATCACGAGCAGGCAGGCGATCAGGGACCACTTGAAGGCCCGGCCGGCCACATCGGCTTCGGTGCCGGTGATCTTGGCCTCGACGACGTCGCGGGTGATGGTGGGTGAGGTGAGTGCCATGGCGATCAGTACTTCTGCCGGACCCGGCGCACGAAGCGCTCGGCGACGAGGTTGAGGGACAGCGTGATGACGAAGAGGAGCAGGCCCAGGAAGAAGATGCTCTGGAAGGTGTTGTCCGCTCCCTTGACCTGGTCGGTGCCGCTGGCCACCGATGCCATGGCCGCCGTGATGGTGGTGCCCGGATCGAGCGGACTGTCTGGCACCGTCCCCACCCCGCCGCCGGCCAGGAACACGACCATCGTCTCGCCGATGGCTCGGGAGATCGTGAGGATCAGCCCGGCCACGAGGCCCGACACCGCCGCGGGGATCACGATGCGGACCACCGTGGTGACCTTGCGGGCGCCAAGTCCGTAGGACGCCTCGCGCAAGCTGCCGGGCACTGCCCGCAGCGCGTCCTCGGAGACGGAGGTCATGAGCGGGATCGTCAACAGACCGACGCCGATGCCGGCGACCATCAGGTTCTTGGCGGGCGAACCGGAGAAGATGCGCTGGGTGATCTCCGGCGAGATGAAGCGGATGGCGAAGTAGCCGACGACCACCGAGGGGATGGAGGCGAGGACCTCGATGACCGGCTTCACGGTGCGCCGCACCCTCGGGTTGGCGTACTCGGAGAGGTACACCGCGGCACCGAGGCCGATCGGCGCCGCGACCAAGGTCGCCACCAGCGTCACCCAGAAGGTGCCCATGATCGGAGCCAGTACGCCGAAGCGTCCCTGGCGAGGCAGCCAGACGCTGTCGGTCAGCTGGTCCAGCTGGATCGATCCCAGGAACGCCAGCGCATCGGCGAAGAGCGTGTAGATGATCGCCGCGCTGATCACCACGGACAGGCCGGCGGAGGCCATCAGCACGGCCCGGACGACGAGCTCGTTGCGACGGCGTCGCGGATCGCCGGCGAGGTCTTCGAGGCGGAGGCCGCTGGGCGGCGGCGTTGCGGTGGCAGTCATGGATCCTCGTGGTCGGGGGTGGTCACCGGACAGCGAACGGGCTCCGGCCCCCGGCCGGAGCCGGGGACCAGAACCCTTTCACGTCATGGGGTCAGTTCGCCGCAACGCCGGTGGTGCGGTTCTCCCAGGCGGCGAGGGTGGCCTCCGGATCGGCCAGGGCGATGTAGGCCGACTCGGTCACGAAGCCTTCGAGGCCCTCGAGGTAGAAGTCGAGGAACGCAGCGAGCGCCTCGTTCTCCTCGGCATGGCCGGCGTTGACGTAGATGTACAGGTCCCGACTGATCGGGTAGCTGCCGTCTTGGATCGTCTCGTGGGTCGGCTCGACGCACTCGCCACCGGGCTCCTCCGCGACCGGCATGAGCTTGACGCCCTCGGCCTGGTCGGCGAAGGCGAAGCCCACCCAGCCGAGGCCACCGGGATCGGACTGGGCCGACTCGATGATGGCGTTGTCGTCGGGCTGGGCCGAGTAGTCGTCGCGAGCGGTGGCCACGTCGTCCTCGGAGATCTCGCCGGCCTCGACCCGCTGCTCGCCTGCCGACTCGATGACCAGCTCGACGAAGCTGTCGAACGTCCCGGATTCGGCGCCGGGCGCGGTGACGATCAGGTTCTCATCGGGGAACTCGGTGTCCGAGCCCATCTCGGCGGCCAGCTCCTGGGCGTCGGTCCAGTTGTCGAAGCCCTCGGACTCGGGACCGACCAGGGCGTAGAGGTCGA
>CAZCVS010000071.1:0-10871 GCA_964501845.1 uncultured Iamiaceae bacterium | reverse complement strand
TGCTCGACCGCTGCGACGTGCTGGTCGCCCTCTGGGACGGGCAGCCCGCCAAGGGCCGTGGCGGCACCGCGGAGATGGTGTTCGAAGCCAACCTGATCGGACGGCCGGTCGAGGTGATCACGGTGGAGCGGGCCTGATGGGGGCGCTCACCGACACGCGCAAGCGGTGGTACGTGCTCGCGTTCCTCTGGATCGTGATCATGGTGATCGGCATCTCGGGCTTCGTGAAGCAGAGCTCGGCCGAGGGCGTCGACCGCGAGCTCCTCGACAACCTCTACCTCACCATCCAGCTCGGCACGCTCGACTACAGCGGCAGCTCCGGCCCGATGAACTGGCAGCTCCAGCTGGCCCGGTTCGTGGTGCCCCTCCTGGCCGCAGGGACCGTCCTCCAGGCGGCATCGGTGGTGTTCCGCGAGGAGTTCCGCCGCTACCGCCTCCGCTACGCCAAGGGCCACACGATCGTCTGCGGTCTGGGCGAGACCGGGGCCCGCCTCGCCACCGCGTTCTCCGAGGCGGGCCACCACGTCGTGGCCATCGAACCGGACGCGGCGGTGGCCGCTGCCTCGGGGGTGGCCGAGCAGCTCGATCACGTGCTCGCGGGGAGCGGGACCGACGAGGCGCTGCTGCGCACGGCTGGCATCGACCGGGCGGCCCGGATCGTGGTGGCCACGGGAAGCGATGCGGCCAACGTGCAGGTCACGCAGGTCGTGGCCCGCGCGTGCGCGGCCCGCACCCGGACCCCGATCCGATGCTCGGTGCAGCTCGGTTCGGCCAGCCTCGCTGCGCTCCTGCGGGCCGCGGACCTCGAGAGCCGCGGCGGCGCCCGCATCAGCTACTTCAACCTCCACGAGCGGGCGGCCCGGGCGCTGCTGGCCCAGAGCGGCTCGTCCATAGCGGCGGGCGCGACCGCGCCGCACCTGATGATCATCGGCCTCGGCCAGTTCGGCCGCAGCCTCGTGCTCGCCCTGTCGCAGCAGTGGGCCGATGTCCGGCCGGGCGAGCAGCTGACCCCGACGCTCGTGGACCCCGCCGCCCGGCAGAAGTGGGAGGCGCTGCGCCTGCTGCACCCGGCGCTCGACGCGGTCTGCGAGCCGACGCTGGTCGACCTCGATCTGCAGGAGCCCGAGCCCGAGGAGGTCGACGGATTCCTGGCTCTGCTCGAGCAGGATCCGCCGACGTGGATCGCCGTCGCCGACGCCGACGAGACCGTCGCCTTGGCGAGCGCCGGCTTCTTGCACCGGCACCTGCCGCCCGGCGAGGTGCCCATCCTCGTGCGCATGCGGAGCGAGACCGGACTCGGCGGCCTCCTGCAACCGCACCCCGACGCGGCCTCAGCCCTTCCCGGGGTCGAGCTCTTCGCGTTCTTGGACCGGACCTGCACGATCGAGACGGTCGACGGTGGTGTCCGCGAGCAGCTCGCCGAAGCCGTCCACGAGGACTACCTCGCCCACCTCGACCCTGCTTCCCCGGCGTCGCCGCTCAGCCGGCCGTGGGCGGAGCTGTCCGATGCCGATCGGGAGCAGAGCCGCAAGCGGGTCGACGGCATCGTGGCCGACCTCGACGCGCTGGGCCTGGACCTCGTCCCGCTGCGGCGCTGGGGTGCGCCCGAGGTGACCCTGGCCGATGACCAGGTCGACGCCCTGGCGGCCCGCGACCACCAGCGCTGGTTCGACGACCGGACCGCCGCAGGCTGGACCTACGGCGACGTCCGCGACGACGAGGCCAAGCGCAACCCGCTCCTGGTCGCCTGGGACGAGCTGCCCGACGACGCCAAAACCTTCAACCTGGCGACGGCCCGGGAGCTGCTCCCGATGCTCGCCCGCAACGGCTTCGAGGCCGCCGCCCAGTGACGGTTCAGGTCAGCTCTGCCCGACGCCGGGCCAGGTAGCGGCGCTCGGGCTCGGCCGAGGTGAGGGCGATCGCCCGGTCGTAGGCCTCGGCCGCCTCATCGCCTCGGCCCAGTCGCCGCAGCAGGTCGGCGCGCGTGGCGTGGAAGGGGACGTAGCCGTTGAGGTCGAGGATCTCCACCTCCTGGAGCGCTTCACCGGGCCCCCGGACCTCGGCAACGGCCACCGCCCGGTTGAGCTGGACGACGGGGGTCGGGGCGAACGGGATCAGCTGGTCGTAGAGGGCGAGGATCTGCACCCAGTCCGTGGTGGCCGCAGTGGGAGCGTCGGTGTGCACCGCGGCGATGGCCGCCTGCACCTGGTACGCACCGGGCTGGTTGCGGCGCAGGCAGCGGCGAACCAGGTCGTGGCCCTCCGCGATCTCGACTCGATCCCACTGGGCCCGGTCCTGGTCGGGGAGCGGGATGAGGACGCCCTCGCCATCAACCCGGGTGGCACGCCGGGCATCGGTCAGCAGCATCAGGGCGAGCAGGCCGACGGCCTCGGGCTCCTCGGGCAGGAGATCGCACACCAGCCGGGAGAGACGGATCGCCTCGGTGCACAGGTCCTGGCGGACCAGGGCCTCGGAGGTGGATGAGCGGTGGCCCTCGGTGAAGATCAGGTAGAGCACGGCCAGCACCGAGCGGAGCCGTTCGGGCAGGCCGGCGGCATCGGGCACCCGGTAGGGGATGTTGGCCGCTTTGATCTTCTTCTTGGCCCGCACGATGCGCTGGGCCATGGTCGCCTCGGGCACCAGGAAGGCGTGGGCGATCTCGGGCGTCTGCAGGCCGGCGACGAGTCGGAGCGTGAGCGCGAGGTGGGCCTCGGCCGACAGGGCCGGATGGCAGCAGATGAAGATGAGGCGGAGCTGGTCGTCGGGCAGGGGCCCGACGTCGAGCGGTTCGGCGGGGGTGGTCATGGCGGCGGCTTCGGCCTGACGGGCGTCACGGGTGGACTCGCGGCGGAGCCGGTCGATGGCGCGGTTGCGGGCGGTGGTGGTGATCCACGCTCCGGGGTTGGGCGGCAGGCCATCGGCCGGCCACTTCTGGGCGGCGATCACGAACGCCTCCTGGACCGCGTCCTCGGCGAGGTCGATGTCGCCGAGGACGCGGACCAGGGTGGCGATGCAGCGGCCGGACTCATCCCGGAACACCCGGGCGATGCCGTCGGCTGTCGGTGCGTCCGTCACGGCCGGCTCAGCTGTCGGCCGGCGGCTCGTCGTGGAACGGGCGGACCTCGACCTTGGCGCGGCAGGCGGCCGAGCCGCGTGCCGCGAGGGCGAGGGCGGCGTCGAGGTCGGGGGCCTCGACGATCCAGAAGCCGCCGAGCTGCTCCTTGGCCTCGGAGAAGGGCCCGTCGGTCGTGATGGTGTCGGCGCCGGTGGCGTCGACCACCGTGGCCATGTCGGGGGTGTGGAGGCCGCCGGCGAACACCCAGGCGCCTTCGGCCTGGAGCTCGTCGTTGAACCGGCCAGTGGCGGCGTAGGCCTCCTGGGTCTCGGCCTCGGGGGTGGCGCCGATGCCATCGACGTAGTGGACGGCGAGCAGGTACTGGGTCATGGCTTCATCCTTTGATCGAGGCGGGCCCGGTGCCTGCCTTCACCACTACTACGAACGGGTACCCGCCCGATCGACCGCCTCGACGAGGTTTCTCGGATTTCTTTGCCGATAGGGTCCGCAGCCATGGGGACCAACGAGCGCAGCAAGATCGAGATGAGCCACGACGAGATCGTGCAGTACCTGGAGCGGAGCCGCACCGCCACCATGGTCACCAACGGCCCATCGGGCCATCCGCACGCCGTGGCCATGTGGTACGCCGTGGTCGACGGAGCCATCTGGTTCGAGACCAAGGCCAAGTCGCAGAAGGCCACCAACCTGCGCCGGGACCCGAAGATCACCGTGCTGATCGAGGACGGCCACACCTACGACACCCTCCGCGGCGTGTCGCTGGAGGGCACCGCCGAGATCATCGACGATCCCGACGCCCTCTGGTCCGTGGGCGTCAGCGTGTGGGAGCGCTACAACGGCCCCTACACCGAGGAGATGAAGCCGCTCGTCGAGTTCATGCTCCACAAGCGGGTGGCGGTACGCTTCGAGGTGTCCCGCACCCGCAGCTGGGACCACCGCAAGCTCGGCATGGATCCCATCCCTCTGGGTGGCACCACGGCCGAGTTCTTGTAGAGCGAAGGCGACATGGAGCGTTTCGAGTACCAGATGGTGGTGTGGGAGCCTTCGCGAACCGGTGACGAGGTGCTCGCCACGCTGAACATCCTGGGTGGAGATGGGTGGGAGGTGGTGGGACTCGCACCCCGAGCCTCCGATGTGCCGATGGCCGGCATGGGCGCGAAGGTGATCCCCGAGGTGGTCGTCCTCCTCAAGCGCCGGCTCGCCTGACACCGGTTGCTGCGGGTCAGTTCTGGGAGGCGTTGACCGCCGCGATCATCTGGTCGAGCTGCTGGACCATCGGCGCCAGGTTGTAGTGGGCGGCCATGGCGCGGGCTTCCTGCAGGGCCGCGAGGGCCTCGGGCTTGCGGCCGAGCTGGCCCAGCAGCTCCCCCCGGTTGGCGGTGGCGAACAGGACGCCCTGGGCGTTGCCGGTCGCCTGGGCGAGCTGGAGCTGCTCGTCGACGCAGGCCAGAGCGCCGGAGAGGTCGCCCTGCTGCTGCTTCACGATCGCCCGGTTCCCGATGCATGCGGCGAGGCCGACCTGGTTGCCGGTGCGGCGGCAGATCTCCTCCTGCTCGTCGAGCAGGACGGTGGCACCGGGCAGGTCGCCCTGGCCGAGCACGATCAGGGCGTGGTCGCCGATGGCCTGCTGGAGCAGGTCGTCGTCGCCGAGCGCTCGGGCGGTGGCGGCCAGGTCGACGAACACCGGGCCGGCCTCGGCCGGGCGGCCGGTCCCGTTCAGGTACTGGATGGCCTGGGTCAGGACTTGTTGGGCCTGCTGCCAGGCGCCGGCTTGGACGCACGCGTGGCCGCATGCCACGAGGTCGTTGGTGGCCGAGGTGTTGTCGCCGAGCATGTTGTGGACCTGCCACCGGTTGTTGAGCAGCGGCACCAGCACCATCCAGAGGTTGCGCTCCCGCAGCGCCGGCTCGGCGGCGTCGTACCAGGCGAGGCCGTTGGCCAGGTCGTTCGAGGCGACGGCGACGTTGCCGAGGTTGACCTGAGCGGTGGCGACCGCGGACGGATCGCCAAGCTGGGTGGCGACCGCGAGCTCCTCCTGGTGGGCGGCGGACGAACCGGGGAGGTCTCCCGTCTCCCTGCGCCCGGTCCCGAGCGAGCCGAGGGCCAGCACGAGCACAGCCGGGGCGTCGGCCTCCTTGGCGGTGAGCACGGCCTCGGTCGCGAGGCGGACCACGTCGGGCCAGCGCCCTTCGTCGCTCGCCGTGCGGGCCTGGCTGTCGAGGACCCGGGCGAGCATCGCCCCATCGCCCATCCGCCGGACGAGCGCCTCGCCCTCCGCGCTCCGGGCGGCGGCCTCGTCGAAGCGGCCCACCTGGCGCAGGGTGCCGCTCAGGTTGAGCAGCGCCTCGGCCTGCGCTCGGAGGTCGCCGGCTTCGACGGCCCACTCGCGGTAGGCCTTGAACCGCTCGAGCGCCGCGATCGGGTCGCCCTGGTCGGCCAGGATCGCCGCCTCGCCCACCAGGGCTGCGCCCAGCCCGGCGGCCTCGCCGATCGAGCGACAGAGCGACTCTTGCTCGGTGAGCAGGACCAGCGCCTCGTCGTACCGGCCGAGCTGGCGGAGCGCGCCCGAGTGGTTGCCGAGGCTGGCTTGGAGCCCCCACGTGTTGCCGAGGCGCCGGCACAGCTCCTCCTCCTCGGTGAACAGGGCGATGGCCGTGGCGACCTCGCCGCGGTCGCTCCGGACGAGGGCGAGGTTCCCGAGCGCGGCTTGCAGCAGGGTCTCGTCGCTGGCCGCCCGGCTGAGGGCGACCGCTTCGTCGAGGGGCGCCTCGGCTTCGCTGAGCTGGCCCTGGAGCCACAGCGCGGCGCCGAGGTTGACCAGCGATGCTCGCAGCCGCGCCGGCGCCTTCTCCTCGCCGGGCGAGCCGCCGGCCCGGTAGTGCTCGACGAGGAAGCGGTTGAGCGCGAGCGCATCGGCCGGATGACCGGCGTCGGTCACCAGGCGGGCGACCGCCCACGCCTCTTCGGCGTGCGAGGCCGGATCGGTGAGGACGGGCCGGTAGCCGTCGACCACCGAGTGTCCGGCTTCGGCCGCTCGGGCCCACTGGCGCCGGAGGTCGGCGTGGGCGATGGGGTAGGCGACGTCGAGGTAGGTGAGGTCCGAGATGGTCCGCACCAGGCCGTCGACATCACCCGCGGCCAGCTGCGCCCAGGGCAGCTCCTCGACCACGCGGGGTCCGAGCGGCTGGGTGGCGAAGTAGGCGGCGACGGTGGCGGCGGCCTGCCGGCGGTCGGCGTCGGTGGGCAAGTACCGGTCCTCGACGGCCTTGCGGTGCAGC
This sequence comes from uncultured Iamiaceae bacterium, assembly GCA_964501845.1. Classification (GTDB taxonomy): domain Bacteria; phylum Actinomycetota; class Acidimicrobiia; order Acidimicrobiales; family Iamiaceae; genus Aquihabitans. The sequence continues at coordinate 4,521 of CAZCVS010000071.1, read as the reverse complement.
GGAGTGGCGAACTCGAGGATGCCCGAGCGGGTGACCAGCCCGTCCTCGGCCGCCAGCACCAGCGGTGACCAGACGGCGTGCGGGACGGGGTCGCCGCTCGGGCCGCCGAGCAGGTCCAGCAGCTCGGGCTCGGACAGGCCCCGCCGCGATGCCCACAGTGCCCGCATGGCATCGCCGACCAGGCCGGGGCGGTCCCGCTCGAAGTCCTGCTCGTAGCGGGCGAGCACCTGTTCGAGCAGGTCGTCGACGGTGGCAGCGGCGAGGTTGCGGTCGATCACCTCGCCCAGGGTGAAGTGGTCGCCCCACTGGCGCAGCTCGTCGAGCACGGTCCGCAGGAACAGCGGGTTGCCGGTCTGCGACGCGCCGGCCAACCGGTCGACGTGCACCGGGTCCAGCCCCTTCGACCACCGGCCGAGGAACGTGGCGATGAACGTGCGCCGCTCGGAGTCGTCGAGCGGCGGGGTCTGGCCGACCGGCCACCTTCGGCGGGCCGCCTCGTCGACGGTCCGCTGATCCGAGGTGGTCACGACGATGCGCACCGGCGGCGGCACCTCGGGCGGGAGCCAGGTGAGGTCCGGGGCCCCGTCGACATCGAGCAGCAGTTCGGCACCGTCAACCACCAGCACGGTGCGCTCGCCGTCGGTCGCGGCCCGGTCGAGGGCGGAGAACAGGACGCCCCGGCGCCCGGGGGCATCGTCGGGAAGCAGGGCGGTGTCGATCGAGGGGTCCAGCGCGGCGATGAGACGGGCCGCCAGGTTGCGCCAGTCCGACGCATCCGAGCTGGCTCCCACGTGGTGCACCAGGACGGTCTCGTCGGGGTGGGCGTTCCGGCGGTCCTCGGTCCAGCGAGCGATCAGTGGCGTGAGGTCCGACCCGGGTTCGCCGTGGAGCACCAGCGGGGGAGCGGTCCCCTCGACGTGGTGGTCGAGCGCGGCCACCACCTGGGGCCGCTCGATGTGCCCGGCCCGGCGAGCCGCGCCGAACGCCCGGTGCGCGGCGTCTTCGCGCTCGACCGGATCGGGGATGTCGTCGGCCGGGAACAGCTGGTCGATCATCGCCGTGAGCTCGGCGAGCACCTGCCGCCCGAGATCCTCCGGCGACCGGTAGTCGTGGCACGGGTGGCCCGACGCCCGGACCCGGTCCTTCAGTTGCTCCAGCTTCGGGATGTTCCCGGGGTCGGCCTCGCCCAGGACCTCCTGCTCGTCGGGCGGGCGCGAGGCCATCCACGACGGGTCCCGCAGGTGGAAGAACGTGTGGCCGGCGGCGTCGGGATCGTTGAGGACGCCGTGCAGCACCTCCATCTCAGTGACCGACGTGCCCGACAGCTCGCTCAGCCACGGCAGCTGCTCGACGAGGTTCTCCGGCAGCTCCTCGGGCACCCACCCGTACCGCTGGCCGAGCAGCCCGAGGAAGAAGGGCCGGCTGCGGTCGATCTCCGCCAGGCAGATCGGGAGCACGGCGCCTTCGGCCTTCTGCTCGTCGGTGACCCCCCACCGCAGGTCGACCTCGGACCACCCGACGCCGCGCTCCTCGCACAGCCGCCGGACCTGCGGGAAGACCCGCTTCACCAGCTCCTCGCGCTCGGCCTGCATGTCCCGGAACGTCGACGACACGAACACCCGGATCGCCCGCTCCGACCCGAACCCGACCCCTTCGCCCGTCCCGCTGCCCGATCCCGCACCAGCCATGGCCCGAATCCTGCCACCGCCTCTGATCGATCGGTAGGGTCCACCGCCTTGGATGCAGTTCGACGGGCCTACGGCGCCATGGCCGCGCCGTCCATCGACCTGGCGTCGTCGGCGCCGCTGGTGGGGCAGAGGATGGTGAGGTTGTCGATGTTCGTTTGCGCCACCGGCGGATGTCGGGTCAAGCATGCATCGACGTCGGGAGGTTCCGATCCGTCCTGACGCGCAGCCGAGCGCGATGCTGTGACCTTGCAGGAACAGGGGCTGGCAGAGGCACGACTCAAACTGGGTCGAAGTGTTCGGCCGATTGCCGCCGGCTCCCTGTCCGTTCTGGTGAGCATCGTGTTCCTCGTCGTCGCGACCCAGGAGCGCACCCCGACCCACGACGACTTCTACACCCTCGAGTTCGCACGCCAACCAACGGTGAGCGCCGTGCTCGACCTCCACGCGCGCTCGCTCAACTCGACTGCCCCACCGCCGTACGTCATGCACTGGGGCTGGGCGCAGGTTGCGGGCACCAGCTTCTTCGCTGCGGCGACGCTCTCGATCGTCGGGTGGGCGATCCTCACGGGGCTCCTCGCATGGATGCTGCGTGGCCTGAGGCCGATCGCCGTCTTCACCGGGGCGCTGTTCCCCACCTTGACGTCGATCGCGTACCTGGGGTCTGCCGCAAGGGCCTACTCCGTCGTCCTCGCGCTTCTCGCAGCGGCATCGGTGCTCTGCGGGGTTGCCGGGTCGAGTTGCCGCTCGGCCGGCCGGCACGCTGCGTTGGCCTGTGTGATCTGGTTCGCCTGCGTTCTCCACTACCCAGCGGCGCTCTACGTGCTGTTCCTGGTCGTGGCGGTTGCGATCGGGATCTCCAGCGACCGGCGCCAGCTCACCGTTGCGGCCACCATGGTGGCCGCGGTGGCACTCGCAACGATCCCGCAGCTCAGGTTCGCAGGGGACGCCCGCGCCTACAGCGGTGTCCTCTCTGCTGCCGGGACCCGAACATGGTCCGGCGCGCTCACGCAGCTGAGCCTCCTGCGCACCTGGTGGCCGCTCTTCGCCGTGCTTCTCGTGTCGATCCTGTTCACCTGGCCCCGGTGGTGGTGGGCGGTCACCCAACCCCGGCGGTCGCCGCCATCGGGGTTCTGCGTGGTGACCGCCGTGCTGCTGCCACCACTGGCCTCCGTGCCCTTCGCCGTCGTGGGTGCAGCGTTCTCCTTCCGCTATGCGGCGCCCGTGCTGATCGTGACCGGCCTCCTGGTTGGGATCTCGATCGACGCCCTGCCGACGACGGGACGCCACCTAGCCTTGGCCCTTGCCCCGGCGATCGCGCTCTCCTTGCTCTTGTCCCACGGTCAGATCCGACGGCTCACGCCATCGGAGCGAAAGGTGGCGGCCATGCAGAGCGACCTCGGATTGGAGCTTCTCCCAACAGAACCCGTCTACGTCACCGAGCAACGCACCTTCATGCTCCTCGAGGAGTACGGCGAGAACCCCGACCGGTTCTGGTTGTGTTCGAACTCGAACACCCCGATCGCCAGCGCCACGCGCCGATGCCCGCCAGCACACGGCGTCCACTATGTGGTGATGACAGCTTCCGAGTGGCGGGACGCACGTCGCAAGTCTCCGTCGACCCGAGAACGGGGCACGACCTCGTTCACGTCGAACGACCGGGCTGTGTCCGTCGTGCTCGTCGAGCTCGCCTAGACGCGGTACCGAATTTGCGAGAACGAGAACGTGTTCCAGCGAGCGATCAGTGGCGTGAGGTCCGACCCGGGTTCGCCGTGGAGCACCAGCGGGGGAGCGGTCCCCTCGACGTGCAGCCCGAGGAAGAAGGGCCGGCTGCGGTCGATCTCCGCCAGGCAGATCGGGAGCACGGCACCTTCGGCCTTCTGCTCGTCGGTGACCCCCCACCGCAGGTCGATCCCGCACCAGCCATGGCCCGAATCCTGCCACCGCCTCTGATCGATCGGTAGGGTCCACCGCCTTGGATGCAGTTCGACGGGCCTACGGCGCCATGGCCGCGCCCTACATCGATCTCTTCGGGACGATGGCGCAGGTCGACCCGGATGACCTCGCCGCCATCACCCGGCACCTGGCCATCCCCGGTGCGGTGGTCGATGCGGGCTGTGGGCCCGGCCACCTCACCGCCGACCTGAGGTCGCTCGGGGTCGACGTGATCGGCGTCGACCTGGTGCCCGAGTTCCTCGACCACGCCCGCGCCACGCATCCGGACGGGAGCTACCTGCGCGGCTCGATGCACCGGCTCCCGGTCCCCGACGGCTCGTTGACCGGCGTCTTGGCCTGGTACTCGCTGATCCACCTGCCGCCCGATGAGCTGGACGAGGTGCTCGCCGAGCTGCGCCGAGCCGCCCGCCCGGGGGCCCCGCTCGTCGTCGGGTTCTTCGATGGCGAGGAGAACGCCGCGTTCGACCACAAGGTCACGACCGCTTGGTTCTGGCCCGCCGACGATCTCGCCCGTCGCCTGGAACAGGCGGGCTTCACCGAGGTCGAACGCTGGCAGCGGCCCGCCGTGCCATCCGGCCCCCGAGCGCACGCCGCCATCGTGGCGATCGCCAGCTGACTCCTCGACCACCGAGCTGGCGGCCTGGCGGACGGCGGATGCCGCGGGTCTGTACAGGCACGACGAGTACGCCCGCGTGGTGGCGGGCGAACTCGTTGGTTGCTGCGCTTCGTGGGCGTTCGGCCTCCGATCCGGGTGCGGTCGGAGTTCCAGATCCGTGTCCGTGATGAGAGGCGGGCAGGCCGATGCTCAGGCGGCTTGTTGGAAGGGGGGTGGGTCGATGGTGGTGCCGTCGGGTCTGTGGAAGACGAGGCCGGCGGGGCC
>CAZCVS010000070.1:0-10957 GCA_964501845.1 uncultured Iamiaceae bacterium | reverse complement strand
GCCGGTCCACCGGCCACCTCGACCCGACCCCGCTCACCGATGGTGACGGGGTCGTTTCGCGTCCCGACCTCGTCCGGACCTCGTCTCGACCGGGCCGATCAGCGGGAGTTGCGGGCGAGGCGGGCGACGAGGACCTCCATCGTCAACTCCTGGGGCCACGCGCGGGCGCCGCGCAGGTCGACGTCGGCCGCCGCCAGCAGGGCCAGTGCCCGGCGCACACCGGGCGAACCCAGCTTGCGGGCCTGGTTCATCGCCTTCTTGGCCGGGAACGTAGAGCCCTTCATGCCGAGCAGGGCGGCGGCATCCTTCTCGCTGCGGACGTTGGCGCCGTCGAGCTTGACCATGCGCAGGTAGTGCGATTGGAGCGTGGCCATGATGGCGAGGGAGTGGCGGTCGCCGGCGCCCATCATCCGCTGGAGGCGGTCGAGCGCCAGCGTGACATCGCCCTTGTCGATGGCGTCAGTGAGGTCCCAGGGCGGCACACCGCCGGCCGGGCCGATGAACGGCTCCACGTCGGCGAGACGGAGGCGGGTGCCCGGGGTGAAGGCACCCTTGAGCCGCTCGATGATGCCGACGACCGCGCCGCCGTCCTCGCCGATCGTCTTGACGATCTTCTCCCGCACCGTGGGTTCGATGTCGAGACCGGCAGCGGCGAACTGCTCACCCACCCAGCCCGACATGTTGCGGCTGGCGGCGTCGGTCTCGACGACCTCGCCGCCGGCGGCCGTGATGGCCTTGGTGAGCGCCGGCGGCATCTTGGGTGCCTTGGTGAACGGCTCGCCGTCGTCGTTGGCCGAGGTGAGCGCGGTGCGCTCCCCGACCAGGACGAGCGTCGTGGACGGCACGGCGTCGTCGAGGTAGGCGACGACGGGCGCCACGTCCTCGCCCTTGGAGTACCGGCCGAACTTGCGGACCACCACGATGCGGAAGTCCGTGAGGAACGGGATGGTCTGTGCCGCGTCGAGGGCGGCGGCGAGCTTGGTGGTGTCGAGGTCGAACTCGTCCACCAGCAGGGAGCGGTCACCCCCGTCGACCAGTCGGTCGATGAGGTTGGATGCGGCGCCGCCGAGCAGGACGGGGTCACTCCCCTTCACCAGGTACACCGGCAGACGGGCGCTCACGGTGCGGTCTCCGGGGTCGCGCGCCGGGCCGCGGCCGCGAGCAGCGCGTCGACCTCTCTGACCCGTGCGACGCGGTGGGGCGAGATGCCGGTCACCTCCGCCGCACCGGCACCGAGGGAGGCCGTGCACACGCCGATCTCCCAGCCGGCCAAGGATTCCCCAGCGAGGTCGGAGGGGGCCTCGGCCTCGATCACGACCGATGCCCCCACCGCCCGTGCTGCGGCGACGAGGGCCGTGAGCCAGCCGGGAACCGCCTCTTGGACAGTGACCACCAGCACCGATCCTGGTGCGCGAGCAGCATCGGCCAGGAGCATCTGACCGGTCTCCAGGCTGTCGATGCGCGCACGTCCGGTCACCACGCTCGGACCCTACCGCCCGCCTCGATCGAGCGGATCAGGGCGCCCGGGCATGCACGTCTGGCACCGCCGGTGGGGCCACGGCGACGACCAGGCCGCCGACCCGGATCCGCACCGGCGGCGTCGTCCCGGCATCGATGACCCGGCCGATCCGCCACCGGTGGGCGAGGACGCGCGCCAGCTCAGCCGCCGCTCGCCCGTCGACCACCAAGACGTCGATCCGCCGGACGCCGGCGTTGCGCAGGCCTTCGAGCGCGTCGAGCGGCTTGGTCCCGTCGGCGACCACCACCGTCGCACCGCCGGCTCGGTGCAGCACGAGCCCCGGGGCGACGCGCTCCTCCGCCGAAGGCGACCGCAGTGCGACCGCCGGCGCGACCACGGCGAGCGCGGCCACCGGGACCGCCAGCAGACGGAGAGGTGGCGGCCGGCTGCCGAGAACGAGGGCCGCGGCAAGACCGATGAGGTGCGCCCACCCGAGGTCACCGAGCGGGAGCGATGCACTCACCCGCGCCACCGCGGCCACCCACCGGATCATCAGCTCCGTGGGCACGTGGACCACGGCCGCGACCGTCGGACCTCCCAGGCCCGCAAGCACACCGGCAGGCAGTCCCCAGGTGGTGACCAGGCCCGCCACCGGCACGGCGAGGGGGTTGGCGAACAGCGAGACGACCGGAAGCCCGCCGACGAACGGGATGAGGATGGGCGCCACGCCGAACTGCGCGGCCAGCGTCACCCCCATCGCCTCCGCGAGCGCCCGGGGTCCGGGCAGCGCTGCCGCGATCCGAGTCGCAAGGACTGCGATCGCCAGGGAGGCACCGACCGACAGCTGGAACCCGATGGAGTGCACCAGGAGCGGGTCGACCAGCAGCAGGCCGGTCACGGCGAGCGAGAGCGTCCGCACCGCACCGGCCGGTCGGCCCACGGCTCCTGCGGTGACGGCCACCGCGGCCATCACCGACGCCCGCAGCACCGACGGCTCGAACCGGGTGACCACCCCGAACACGGCGATCACCGCAATCGTGACCGCCCACCGTCCCCGCCACCCGAGCCGGGACGTGAGCGGCGACACGAGCACCAGCACGAACGCCACGTTCTGCCCGGAGACGACGAGCAGATGCGTCAGCCCGGCGCCCCGGAAGTCGTCCACCATCTCGGGCGTCTGGTCTCGATCGTCCCCGAGGACGAACCCGGCGTAGAGCGACCGCTGCGGACGGTCCATCGTGGCGGCGCCGTCCTGGAGCAGCCGACGGAACCGGTTCGCGGCGCGCCACGGCGCCGAACCGGCGTCGACCCGTTCGACGGTCGTGGCGCTGAGGCGCCCGACCACGTGGCGCGGGACGAGCCACGGCGAGTCGGGGCGGGGCGGTGCCAGCCGGCCCTCCACCCGGACCCGCTCGCCGGCGAGGGCGCGGCTGAGCGTGCCCCCGGCGGACTCGGCAGCATGCAGCTCCACGCGGCGGTGTCCGAGGCGCACGTCCGCGCGCCACCCGAACGCGCCGGGCTTGGGGTCCGACACCAGGGTGACGACCGCGTCGCACGAGCCGGCGGCGACGGGGCGCAGCCCGGCGTGCGATCGGGCCGCCAGCCCGCTCGCCAGCACGGCGACACCCAAGACGACCACCAGGGGCCGCCGGATGGCGAGCATGCCGAGCGTGACGACGAGCAGCAGGATCGTGGGGACCGGACGGTGCCCCACCGCGCCGACCCACGCGGCAACGGCCAGCACGACCGCACCTCGCTCGGTGAGCTGCGGTGGTGCCTCCGGCGCTGGCGGGAGCAGCAGCCGGCCGGTGTCCGGGTCGGCTCCTCGCTCCGTCACACTTGGACGAGCGGACGGATCTGCTCGAGCTTGGCATCTCCGATGCCTCGCACCTCGAGGAGCTCCTCGACCGAGCGGAAGCGTCCGTGCTGGTCCCGGTAGGCAAGGATCGCGGCCGCCGTCGCGGGGCCGACACCGGGAAGGGCCTCGAGCTCCTCGGCGGTGGCTGCGTTCAGATCGATCGGCGATGCCGGGAGCACCGAGCCGGCCCCGCCCTCGCCGCCTCCTGCGGCCCCGCCGGAACCCCCGGACCCACCGGACCCCCCACCGACCCCCGCCACGATGTCGGGCACCTCGGTCTCGCCCTCGCTCGGCACCCAGATCCGCTCACCGTCGGCCACGGGTGCCGCCAGGTTCACCCGGTCCACGTCGGCCCCCTTGGTGAGACCACCGGCGGCTTCAACCAGATCATCGACCCGGGAGCCGCCCGGCAGCTCGTACACCCCGGGGTCGGCGACGGCGCCGGCCGCCTGGACCACGACCGCCGCGGTGGTGGAGGTCGTCATCCCCGTGCCCGAGACGGTCGACGGAGCCCCCTCGCCCGCGCCCGCGGCGGCAGGAGCGGCCTCAGCCGCCGGGAGGGCCGTCTCGATCGGCGGCGCGCTGGGACGCAGCAGCCACCACCCGACACCCAGCACTCCCGCGACGCTCGCCGCAGCGACGAGCCACGACCGCAGCGGCCAGGCCAGCGCCGCCGCCCGTTCGAGCAGCGGCGGCCGGTGCCGGGCGGCATCGTGCCAGAAGAGATCGTCATCGCTCCCGACGTCGGTGTCGGTGTCGATGTCGGACGGGAGGACGGAACGGTGGGCCACGAGCCTGTCTCCGAGCATGCAGGTGCGAGCAGCGCGGGGAAGGCGAGATCACCCTAGAAACACGGGACCGGGGCGGCCACCCCCATCGGCCAGATGCGACGCATCCGGCGCAGGCGGGCAGCGATCAGTCGGACCCGAGGTGCAGCAGGCGGCGGGCTCGCCACTCCGCACTGATCTCTGCGGGGATGCGCCGGTAGGCCGCGGGGTGGGGGTAGCCCTTCAGTCGCAGCCCGAAGTAGGCCCGCAGGTAGCGAGCGAGGAACGTCGCGAACCCGAGCTCGTGGTACTGGCGGACGTGCTCGAGCTCGTGGGCGATCAGGTGCTGGCTGTCCGCGTGGCCCGTGCGCACGATGACCAGGCCGCCCAGCGTCCACGCGTCGGCACCCGGTGGCACCGGACCGCCGATCCAGAGGCGGTAGCCGGGGCGTCGCTCGATCCTCCCGAGTCCCACGCCCACCAGCCTGCCGCTCCGGCCTCCCCCCTTCGGGGACCCTCACCGTGTGCACCGACCGACCGTGAGGAACGGTTCACGCGCACGGGCACGAGCAGCACCGTCGTCGTGGGCACGAACCGTCGATGGGGAACGGTCCGCGCCCACGACCGACGGTCAGAACAGCTGGCGGCTGAGGGCCTTGCGGTAGGCGGCGGTGCGGGGGTCGTCGGGACCCATGAGCTCGAGCAGGTCGAGGTACTGCTGGCGGGCGTCGTCGTCGCCTTTCACCTGGGACAGCAGGGCGTCGAGCGTGGCCTCGACATCGGCCAGGGGCCCATCGGCGTCGGCGACGGCATCGGGCTCGGCGCCAACCCGGGCCAGCGCCGCGACTCGGCGGGTCTCGGCGGTCTCGGGGATCTTGGCCAGGGTGGCCAGCGCCTCCTCGGCGCGACCCTCGGCCACGTACAGCTCGGCCAGGGCGACGGTGGCGGCGGGGTGGCCGGGCACAGCGGTGAGCGCCTGCTGCAGCGCGACCTCGTCGCCTGCCTCCATGAGGTCGGCCACCAGCTGCTCATCGGCGCTGGGGAGCAGCGACGCCACGAACTCCCGCACGACGTGCTCGGGCTGGGCACCGGTGAACTGGCCGGCGATCTTGCCGTCACGGATGGCGAACACCGCCGGGATGCCCTGCACGTTGAACGACTCCGACAGGCGCGGGTTGGCATCGACGTCGACCTTCGCCAGCACCACCTGGCCGTCGGTCTCGTCGATGACCTTCTCGAGGATGGGGGCCAGCGTCTTGCACGGACCGCACCAGTCGGCCCACAGGTCCACCACCACGGGCACCTCGTGGGACCGGGCCACGATCTCGGCTTCGAACGTTGCTTCGGTGACGTCGACCATCGAGCCACATTACCGGCGGACCCCACGCCCTCCCTCGGGCCCGCAGCCATCGTCACCCGTCGGAACTAGGTTCGGCCCCGATGAGCGACGACACCTCCATCACCGGCATCGACGTCCCCGCGGTCACCGCCTGGTTCACCGAGCACACCGACGCCGCGCCGCCGCTCTCGTTCGAGCTGATCGCGGGCGGGCGCTCGAACCTGACGTTCCGGGTCACCGACACGGCCGGCGGGGCCTGGGTCCTGCGGCGGCCGCCCATGGGCCACGTCCTCGCCACCGCCCACGACATGAGCCGTGAGCACCGGATCATCTCGGCCCTCGCCGCCACCGACGTCCCGGTCGCACCCGTCGTCGGCCTGTGCGAGGACGACGCGGTCAACGGCGCGCCCTTCTACGTGATGGACTTCGTCGACGGCCTCGTGATCCGCGACCAGTTCGTCGCCGAGAAGATCCCCGTCGAGGTCCGCCGGGCCGCCGGCATGTCGCTCGCCGCCACGCTCGCCAAGATCCATGCCGTCGACCCCGATGCCGTCGGCCTGGGCGAGCTGGGCCGCAAGGAGGGCTACATCGCCCGACAGCTCAAGCGCTGGAACGGCCAGTTCGAGCAGGCCACCGACCGCGAGGTCGTCGAGGTCACCACCGCCTACCAGCGTTTGCTGGAGCACATCCCCGGGCAGGGCCCGGCCACCATCGTCCACGGCGACTACCGGCTCGACAACTGCATGGTCGACGACGGCGGCCAGGTCGTCGCCGTGCTCGACTGGGAGATCTGCACCCTGGGCGACCCGCTCGCCGACCTCGGCGTGCTGATGGTCTACTGGTCCGAGCCGAGCGACGCGATCGGCGGGCTCCTCGGCGGCGCCACCATCCTCGAGGGGTTCCCGACCCGCGCCGAGCTGGTGCAGGCGTACGAGGCCGCCGGTGGCCGCCCTGTCGGCAACCTCGACTACTACGTGGCCTTCGGCTACTGGAAGCTGGCGTGCATCCTCGAGGGCGTCTACATCCGCTACAAGGCCGGCGCGATGGGCGACGACGGTGCCGATGCCGAGGCCTTCGGCGATACCGTCCGTCTCCTCGGGCGCGCCTCGCTCGATGCCCTGGACCGGATGGAGGCCTGACCACGGTGCTGTACGAACTGCACGACCAGCCATCGCTCGAGGACCCCGTCATGGTGATGGTGCTCGAGGGCTGGATCGACGCGGGCTACGCCGCCACCACGGCGGCGCAGACCCTGCTGGGCGGCATCGACTCGTACCCCGTGGCCACGTTCGACACGGATTCTCTCCTCGACCACCGGGCCCGGCGCCCGGTGATGCACCTGGTCGACGGCGTCAACACCGGCCTGTCATGGCCCAGCCTCGAACTGCGCGCCGGCGTCGACGACGCCGGCAACGACCTGCTCCTGCTGCTCGGCGCCGAGCCCGACCACGCCTGGCGGGCCTTCACCGAGGCCGCACTCGACCTGGCTCAGGGCTTCGGCACCCGCATGGTCGTGGGCCTCGGCGCCTATCCGGCCACCGTGCCCCACACCCGACCGGTGACCCTGTCGGTCACCGCCGCCACCCCGGAGCTCGCTTCGGTGACAGGCCTGCTGCGCGGGACGCTCGACGTGCCCGCCGGGGTCCAGGCCGTGCTGGAGCGGCGCTGCGACGAGCTGAGCATCCCGGCCCTCGGCCTCTGGGCCCAGGTCCCCCACTACGTCAGCGGCGATCCCAGCCCGTACCAGGCCGGATCCCTCGCCCTGCTGCGCCAGCTCGAGCGCACCGCAGGCCTCTCGCTCCCCCTCGGCAACCTGCCGCAGGAGGCCGAGGAGACGCGCCAGCGCCTCGACGCCGCCGTCCAGGGCAACCCGGAGCACCTGGCGATGCTCCACGCCCTCGAGGCCCGCCACGACGAGATGGTCCAGGCCGCACCGACGCCCGAGGCCGACATCCCCTCCGCCGATGAGCTCGCCGCCGAGGTCGAGCAGTTCCTCCGCGACCAGGGCCCCGAGTAGCCGCATCCTCGGCGGGTGCTCGCCCGCTGGCCCCGTCACCCACACCCTCCGTCGAACTTCGTGTGGCATCGGTCTACCGATGCACCGAGCCCACACGAAGTTGGTCGAGGGCGCGTCGTCCGATCGGGAGGGTCCGCGCTCTCTACGGTCATGGAGGTGGCGACGGTGGACGATCAGCGGACGGCGTTCACCGCGTTCGTGGCTGAGGTCGAACCGCGTCTGCGTCGAGCGCTCGTCGCCCTGCGCGGCCGCGACGCCGGACGAGACGCCACCGCCGAGGCCCTGGCCTGGGCCTGGGAGCACTGGGACCAGGTGCAGGCGATGGAGAACCCGGCCGGGTACCTCTACCGGGTCGGCACCAGCCGGACCCGGGAGCGGCGCCGGGCGCTCTTGCCGTCGAAGGGCGATGCGCCCGCGCCGACGTTCGAGCCGGGACTGGGACCGGCCCTGGCCGCGCTGACCGACAGGCAACGGGCGGCGGTCGTGCTGGTCCACGGTTGCGGGTGGTCCTACACCGAGGTGGCCGAGGCCATCGGCGTCACCAAGTCGTCCGTGGGGACGCACGTCGCCCGCGGCATGGGGCAACTGCGAGCGGCCTTGGGCGCCGGGCAGGGGGCAGCGACCGATGGATGACCTGGAACGACAGATCGTGGCCTGGGTCGATGCCGAGACGGAGGGCATCGACCCGGTCACCCCCGAGGATGTCTGGGACCGGACGGGTCCGGCGCCCGCCCCCGCGCCGGGGTCCGTCACCCCGCCACGACGGCGCGCCGCGCTCGTCGCCGCGGCCATCCTCCTCGTCGCGCTCGGCCTTGCCGCGGCCCAGCTGGTCACCCGCCGCGGGCACGACCAACCTGCTGGTCCGGTTGCCGCCGAGGACTGGAGGCGGCTGGTCGAGCCGGACCGCGGCTGGACGTTGCGCCACCCCGTCTCCTGGGCTGCCGAGCGGTGGGACACCCCATGCCACAGCTACGCGAGCACCATCGTCACCAACCAGCCCGAGCCGCCGGAACGGATCGCTCAGGACGGGGCGAACTGCGGTCGGATCTGGAACCCGAGCGATCTCGACCGCCCCGGGTTCGTCGGGATCGAGATCCTGCACACCGCCTTCCGAGGCGGCCCCCTCAGGTCCACCGCTCCCCTCGTGGATACCAGGTTGCCGCTCAGACTCGAGGACCTGCCGGTCAACGCCCCCGACGACCCGTGGACCGATGTCGAAGGGCAAACCGTGATCCACGACGGCGACGCGGGCACCTTCGTCCAGGTCTGGATCGCCCCCGACGCCAACCCCGACGACGTGCGGGCGCTCGGGGAGGTGGTCGCGTCGTTCGCCTGGGCGGGGACGGACGGCGAGACGCCGGAGGGCGAGGCAACGGCGCAAGGCGGTGACGCGGCCCCGGCAACGGGGAGCTCCCGGATGACCACCTTCATCGCATGCATGGCCGACGCCGGGTTCCACCCCTACCTCGCGGACCCGCCGTTCGGCATGATCGACGGCGAGGTCGGCGCCCGGCTCACCTGGCCCGCTGGCGAGCAGGACCGCACCGGCTACGACGCCAGCTACGACACCTGCAACGGCGCCGCATCGGCGAGCCAGCGCCGGCGGAGCGGCAGCACGCTCGTGTGGCCGGTGCGGGCCGGGCCGAGCCAGACGCCCGCCGAGGCCGAACGCGACGGCGTCGTCCCCGAGCTTGCCACCTACCCCCTGGCCGACCGGGCCGTCCCGACCCGCTGGTTCGACACGCCCGAGGGCACCTGGGCGATCACCACGATGCCCGAACGACCGGGCGGGACGGACTGCACGGTCGGAGACGCCGAAGGTGCCTATGGCACCGAGTACATCTGCTCGGCGGAGTATGGCGAGGTGCTCCTGGTCGACGAGCAGGGCGCCGTGCTTCGGTCCTATCCGATGCCGGGCGAGATCCCGACCTGGATCCTGCCGACCAAGGATGCGATCTACGCCGGGCGGGTCGGCGATGGCAGTCTCCCGGAGTCCACGATCGCCCGCATCGACCGGCACACGCTCGAGGCGGAGGTCCTGGTGTTCCCGCCTGCCAACGGCATCCTCGCGGTCGATCTCGACGGCTGGTCGGTCGCTCCCGCCGGCGCCGACATCTCCAAACTGGTCGTCGTGGGCAACGACTCCGCTGGTCCGCTGGTCAACTCCACGATCGGGATCACCTCGGTCGATCTGGCAGCGATCGAGGAGCTGTTCGCGTAGGTTCGCTGGGCAGGCGGCCGCGGCGCAGCGGCCGTCCCGAACCGAGGGGACAACTCGTGAACCTGACCATCGTCAAGACGCTGACCAAGGGCGAGCAGTCGCTCATCATGGACACCCGGCCGAAGAAGATCGACGGCCTGTCGGAGGACAAGCTGCTCGACCTGCACGCTCGGGTTCGTCGGGGTCGCAACAAGTACAAGAAGAACTACCGACAGTCCGCGGCCCGGCAGGTGAAGGCCGACCGCTCCCGCGGTGCGGCGAGCAAGAAGAGCCGCGGCGATGCCCAACGCCGGGAGGTGTTCGAGGATGCCCTCGCCCGCGTGAGCGACCGACTGGCGAAGGCGGCCCGCAAGGAGGCGACCGCGCTGCGCAAGAAGCGCCTGGCCACGGCCAACAAGGCGAAGCTGACCAAGGCGAAGGCCAAGGATCGGGCCGCCGCCAAGGCCAAGTCCAAGAAGGCCTCCAAGTCCGCACCGAAGGCGGCGGCCAAGGGCAAGCGCACGTCGAAGAAGACCCCCGTCAGCAAGAAGGCGGTGGCCGGCCAGCGAGCCACCAAGGCGCGCAAGAACGCCAAGAAGGGCCGCTGATGCTCGTCGACGGCGGCATCGGGTCGGACCTGGCCAAGGCGGCGGACCAGGCCCGCATGGCATTCGTCCGGTCGCCCATGACCCTCGCCCAGACCGCCTACAACCTCAACGCCTTCGCGCCTGCGATCGAGCGCCTCCGCGCCGCCTGACGCGGCAGTTTGGGTCACAACCCCGCCCCTCCGCCGGGGAACTGACCCAAATCGACGGCGCCGGGCTTGGGAGCGTCAGGCTTCGACCGTGTCGAGGGTGGCGAGGATGTCGTCGCCGTAGCGATCCAGCTTGGTGGGACCGATGCCGTCGCACGCCAGGAGTGCGGCCGCGTCGGTGGGCTGGGCGAGGGCGATGCCCCGTAGGTGGGCGTCGCTGAGCACGACGTAGGGCGGGACCGAGTCGGCCTTGGCCCGCTTGGTCCGCCACGCTCGCAACGCCGCCTCCGCGGACGCCGCCGTCCCCCACAGCTCGGTGGGAGCGACCAGCGGGGCGGTGCGGCCGTCGTGGTCGACCCGCTCGCCGAAGCGGACCGTCAGCGACCCACCGCCGACCAGCGCGATCCGAGCGGAGCGGACGTCGACCGCCTCCACGGTGCCTTCGTAGCCACCGAGCACCTTGAGCGAGCGGCCGTGCTCCGCGGTGATGCCCTCGACCGCAGCGGAGCGGGCGGCCTTGCCCTTGATGGCCGGGCCCTTCTTGAACAGCGGTTCGACCGCAC
>CAZCVS010000069.1:0-10979 GCA_964501845.1 uncultured Iamiaceae bacterium | reverse complement strand
CTGGTTCCCGGGGAACATCGCGTCGGATCGGGATCCAGCAGCGGACCTGCGAGCGGTAGCGCTCGTAGGGCACGCCGAAGCGGGCGGCCAGGTCCGCTTCCTCCTCGGGTCGGATGACCACGTTCCACGCGATCGCCCCGGCCACGGCGATGACCACCACCAGCCACGACCCGAAGATCAGTCCGACGCCGATGGTCTGGAGGGCGCCGCACACGGCCATCGGGTTGCGCACGAACCGGTACGGACCGGTCACGACGAGGTTGCGTGCCGTCTCGGCCGGCAGCGGTGTGCCCGCACCCTGGAGCGCCATGGTCACGCACGACCACAGACCGGCGCCGCTGCCCAGGAGGAACACGACCGTCCCCGCAATGGTCCAACCGGCACCGCCCAGCGCGGGCACCTCGATGCCGAGGCGCCGCTCGACCGCCACCAGGACGACCGGGATCAACAAGAAGAAGGTGCTCCAGAACACGACGAGCTGGATCAGGCTGCGCCGGAGGTGTCGGGCCCCGGACCGCTCATCGGCGACGCGGAACGCGAACGGCCCGATGAAGAACCAGTGCGACGGCAGCCCACCGAGCCACAGGACGGCAGCGGACGCCAGGGTCCCGAGCGTCGCGGTCACCATGAGCACGGCGCCCCACCCGGCCTGCTGTTCCATCAGCCCGTAGGCCAAGAGGGCGACCGTCATCACGACGGTCCAGACGGCGGCGACGGCGGCGGCGAACCGGCTGCGCCAGACCGCGGCCGCGGCCGACGCCCCTGCGAACAGCATCAGGTCCGGCCCGACCAGCAGCGCCGGGCTCCACTCCCCGAGCGTCCACCTCTGCACGTCATCCGATGCGAACACGGCGATCCACCACAGGACACCGGCGGCAGCCTGCAGTCCGAAGTAGGTCCGAGCCAGCGCCGTCGTCGCCACCGCGACACGGGCCCCGGCCGGCACCTCGGTCGCTTCGGTCTCCGCGCCGACGTCGCCCACCCGGTCAGTCTGGCCGCCGGATCAGGAGCAGGCGGTCACGAAGCTCTCGAGGAGGTGGAGGCCGTTGGCTGCCGACTTCTCGGGGTGGAACTGCGTGGCCCACAGCTTCCCGCGCTGGACGGCGGCCACCGCCTGGACGCCATACTCGCAGGTGGCGGCGATGTCGGCCGGAGCAGCGTCGGCCCAGTACGAGTGGACGAAGTACATCCAGCACGGGTCGGGCTGGCCGTCGGCCATGTGGGTGGCGGACCCGTTGGGCGATGCCCAGTCGAGGACGTTCCACTGCATCTGGGGTCGCTTCACCGTGTCGGGCAGGAGGCGCACCCGGCCGGTCAGTACGCCCAGCCCCGGGACCTCCGGCGATTCGTCGGAGCCGTCGAAGAGCATCTGCATGCCGACGCAGACCCCGAGGAACGGCCGACCGGTGCCGGCCGCCGCATCCGATGCCGCCGTGCGCGCGACCTCGCTCAGGCCGGCCTCGTCGAGCGCTTCGAGGCAGCGACCGAAGTTGCCGACCCCCGGCAGCACGATGCCAGCAGCCTCGGCGATGAGGCCGTGGTCGGCGGTGAGGCGCGCATCGGCGCCCACCTTCTCGAGCGCCTTCTGCGCCGAGCGCAGGTTGCCGATGCCGTAGTCGAGGACGGCGATGAGCGTCATCGCCCGACCCAGCCGGTCACAGGGAGCCCTTGGTGGACGGCACCGCGGTGCCCTCGACCCGCACGGCGTCGCGCAGGCACCGGGCCACGCCCTTGAACGTGGCCTCGACCACGTGGTGGGTGTTGACCCCGGCCTTCTTGTTCACGTGCAGCGTGATGCCGGCGGACGTGGCGAACGACTGCCAGAAGTGCTCGGCCATCTCCGGGTTGAACGGCGGGGTGCCCAGCGGGAGGACCTCGCCGAAGGGCACGTCGTAGACGAAGTACGGGCGGCCCGACAGGTCGAGCGCCACCTCGATCAGGGCCTCGTCCAGCGGGAACAGCCCGGACGCGAAACGGCGCACGCCGGCCTTGTCGCCCAGCGCCTCGCGGAACACCTCGCCCAGCAGGATCCCCACGTCCTCGACGGTGTGGTGGCCGTCGACCTCGAGGTCGCCGGTGGCGTCGATGGCCAGGTCGAATCCCCCGTGGCGGCCGATCTGGTCGAGCATGTGGTCGAAGAACGGCAAGCCGGTAGACGCCGAGACCGCGCCGGTGGGGCCGTCGACGTCGAGCGCGATGGAGATCGACGTCTCCTTGGTGGTGCGCTGGCGGGAGGCGGAGCGCGAGGCAGAACCGGTCATGACAGGACCTCTCGGAGGGCGGTGAGGAAGCGATCGTCTTCGTCTCGGGTGCCGATGGTGACCCGGAGGCAGCCCGACAGGCCGGGCCAACCCGAGCAGTTGCGGACCAGGACGGAGCGGTCGACCAGCGCCTGCCACACCTCGTCGGCGTCGGCACCAGTGGGGCGGAACAGGATGAAGTTGGCGGCGGACGGCCACACCTCGCACGGGAGGTCCCGCAGCGCGGCATCGACGCGACCCCGCTCCTCGGTGAGGATCGAGACCCGGCGCTCCATGTCGTCGACGAAGTCCAAGGCGATGGTGCCGGCGGCCTGCTTGAGCGCGTCGAGGTGGTACGGCAGCACCACCTTCTCCAGCTCGTCGACGACCCACGTCGGGCCGATCAGGTAGCCGAGCCGGGCCGCGGCCATCGACCAGGTCTTGGAGTAGGTGCGGGTGACGACCAGCGGCCGGTCCTCCGAGAGCAGCTCCAGCGCGGACCAGGGGGCGAACTGCGCATACGCCTCATCGACCACCAGCAGGCCGCCGATGCCCTCGACCAGGTCCAGGACCTCGGCCACCGTCTCGGCCGACTCGACCATGCCGGTCGGGTTGTTGGGCGAGCAGAGGTACGTGATGGCCGGCGACGACTCGGCGATGACCCGGCGCACCTCGTCGAGGTCGAGCGTGAGGTCGGCCGCCCGGGACCCCTCGGCCACGGTGGCGCCGGTGACCCGGGCGATCTGGCTGTGCATGGCGTAGGTGGGCTCGAACACGGCGATGGACCGGCCCGGCCCGCCGTAGGCGAGCGACAGCGTCTGGAGCACCTCGTTGGACCCGTTGGCCACGAAGACCTGACCGGGTTCGACGCCGTGGATGGCCGCGAGACGGGCGCGCAGCTCGGTGGCGCCACGATCGGGGTAGCGGTGCCAAGCGGTGGTGGCGACGGCGGCGGCGACCGCGTCGAGGAACGCCTGAGGCGGCGGGAGCGGCGATTCGTTGGTGTTGAGGCGGACGTCGACGGACACCTGAGGCGAGTGGTAACCGTCCATCATGGCGATGTCGTCGCGGGGCGCGATGCGGTCGGCCACGGCGGTCAGCCCTCCCGGCCGACGCGGCGCAGCACCGAGTCGGCGTGGGCGGCGAGGCCCTCGGCCTGGGCGATGGCCGCCACGATGGGCGCCGCCTGCTCGACCGCGGCTTGGCTGAGGGTGATGACGTGGACGTCCTTCTGGAAGTCGCTCACGGTGAGGGCCGAACCGAAGCGGGCGGTACCGTCGGTGGGCAGGACGTGGCTCGGGCCCGCGAGGTAATCGCCCACCGAGGCCGGCGACCACGGCCCGCAGAACACCGCTCCTGCGTGGCGGACCAGCTCCACCAGGGCCGGTGGGTCCTCGGTGATGAGCTCCAGGTGCTCGGGGGCGATGGTGTTGGACACCGCGACGGCCTGCTTCGGCGAGTCCACCAGCACGGCGTAGCCGCCCTCGGCGAAGGTGGACTCGATCTCGTCGCGGCGCGGCGCCACCGCCACCTGAGCTTCGATCTCGGCGACGATCGCATCGAGCGCCGCTTCATCCCAGCTGATGAGCCAGGCCAGGCCGCCCGGGCCGTGCTCGGCCTGGAGGATGACGTCGACGGCGGCCAGCTCGGCGGGAGCGGAGGCATCGGCGATGACGACGACCTCGGACGGGCCGGGGAACGACGACGGCACACCGACCAGCCCGGCGACCTCGCGCTTGGCGATGGCGACGAACACGTTGCCCGGCCCGACGATCACGTCGACCGGCCGGACCGACTCGGTCCCGTACGCCATGGCCCCCACGGCCTGGGCACCGCCGACGCCGTAGACCTCGTCGACGCCGGCGATGGCGGCCGCGGCCAAGGTGACGGCCGGGACCGAGCCGGTGGCATCGGGCGGCACGCACAGCACGACCTCCGGCACGCCGGCGACCTTGGCCGGGATGGCGGTCATCAGCACGGTGCTGGGGTAGATGGCGCGGCCACCGGGCACGTAGCAGCCGGCACGGTCGACGGGAACCTTGCGACCCTGCACGACGATGCCGTCACGCTCGTAGGCGTGGTCGCCCACCAGCTGCTGCTCGTGGAAGTCGCGGATGCCGTCGGCGGCGGTCTGGAGCGCGTCGCGCAGCTCCGGGGCGAGGGACTCGAGCGCGGCGGTGATGTCGGCAGGGGGCACCCGCAGCGCGGTCGGCCGCACCCCGTCGAAGCGCTCGGTGAGGTCCCGGACCGCTTCGTCTCCGCGCTCGCGGACGTCGGCGAGGATCTCCTTGACCGCGGCCACGGGCCCCTCGGTGGCCTGCGCCGGTCGCGGCAGCTTGCCTCGCAGGTCGTTGCCCGCTCCCCGCAGGTCCAGTCGGTTCAGCACGCCCGGAGGCTACCGGCCACCCCCACGCCACCGGAACTGCGAATCGTCAGCCGGGCAGGGCACGGCGAGCGCGGTTCACCGACCGCGTGGCCATGTCCAGGGTGCGTTCGACCTCGTAGAGGATGCTCGCCGACTCGCTCGCATGCTCCCCCGTCAGCTGCTCCGCCAAGGCAGCAACCCGCCCGCTGATGTCCTCGATGCTCGACGCGAGCGCGGACAGCTGGGAGTCAGGAAGCGAAGCCATGCAGCGAGTATGGCCCGGGAAAAACAGCACCGCCGCCCCGAAGGGCGGCGGTGCAGCGACACCAGGCGGCGGATCCCGGCGTCGCGTCCAACGAGGTGGCGGGTACCTCGTCGTCCGTCACTATAGCCACACGATTCGGCGATCGTCACGGTCAGACGCGCTCAAACGGCCTGCGCTAACCGTGACATTCGTCACTGACTGATGGCGGCGCGGAGGAGCCGAGTGGAGGAGACGGCCGCCTCCGTCGTGTCCCGTACGGAGGGGAGCACCCGCTCACCCGAACTGACCGGCCGATGGGCAGAAGCCGGCGAGCACGCACGCCTCGCAGGCGGGCTTGCGGGCGAAGCAGACGCGGCGGCCGTGGAGGATGACCCGCAGGCTGAAGCGGCCCCGCTCGGACGCCGGCACCATGGGGTTGAGCGCGTGCTCGACCTTCACCGGATCGGTCTCGTCGGTGAGCTCCAGCCGGTGCGACAGGCGCAGCACGTGGGTGTCCACCGGGAGGCCGGGCAGGCTCTGGGCCACCGATCGCACCACGTTCGCCGTCTTGCGGCCGACGCCGGGGACGGTCACCCAGTCCTTCATGGTGGTGGGCACCTCGCCCCCGAAGCGGTCGTTCAAGACGGTGGCCATGCCGATCAGGCTCTTGGTCTTGTTCCGGTAGAAGCCCGTCGAGCGGATGATCTCCTCGACGTCGAGCGGATCGGCGGCGGCCAGGGCATCCGGATCCGGGTACCGGGCGAACAGCTGCGGGGTCACCATGTTCACCCGGGCGTCGGTGGTCTGGGCGGAGAGGATCGTGGCCGCGAGCAGCTCGAACGGGTTGCGGTGGTCCAGCTCGCAGAGCTCGACCGCGGTGCCTGGATACTCCTTGGCGAGGAGCTCGTGGGTTCGCCGGGCGCGGCCGGCAGCAGTTCGGGGTCGGGCCATGGCGGGAGGATACGCACCGGCACCGCCCGCGCCAGCGGGTTCCCGCCAAGCCGGTCGCTAGCGTCAGGACGTGCCCCACCCCTCCGACGACGTCTCGGGCCCCGTGCCGCTCGACGATCCCGACGCGGCGCGCCTGCGCGTCGTCAGCGGCGTGGTGCCTGCGTGCTCCGGCGTCTCGCTCCACCACACCCGCCACGGCGACGCACTCGAGATCGAGATCGTGGCCGAGGGCGACGACCCCACGGGAACCGGTTCGGTCGACGCCGCGGTCCGGGCCATCGAGACGATCACCAGCCTCCCTGCCGCGGCCGGCGCCCGGGTGCACCTCGCGGCTGAGCACGCCCCCGACCGCCTGGCGCCGCTGCCCGAGGCAGTCGCCGACACCGCCGGCTTCCCCGTGCGGCGCGACCTCCTCCAGCTGCGTCGGCCCCTCCCCTTCCCCGCCGACCATCCCGCCCGGTCGGCCTCGGTGGTCCCGACCCGCACGCTGCAACCCGGCACCGCCGACGAGGAGGCGTGGGTCCGTGTCAACAACCGCGCCTTCGCCACCCACCCCGACCAGGGACGAGAGTCCATCGACACCCTCCACGACCGCATGGCCGAACCGTGGTTCGACCCGTCGGGGTTCCTCGTGGCCGATGACGAGCAGCGGCCCGGCGAGCTCGCCGGCTTCTGCTGGACCAAGGTCCACCTGTCCACGGAGACCGATCCGATGCTGGGCGAGATCTACGTCATCGGCGTCGACCCGTCCCACCGCGGCGAGGGTCTCGGTCCGTCGTTCGTCATCGCCGGCCTCGACCACCTCGCCGCCCGCGGCATCGGCACCGCGAACCTGTACGTCGACGCCGGCAACGAGCCCGCCGTGCGCCTCTACGACCGTCTCGGCTTCCACACCCACGCCCGCCGGCGGGTGTACACGGCCGCAGCCGCAACCGAAGCGCCGGCCGCGCCGTGAGCACCACGAGCCTGCCGAGGTCCCGCTACGACTGGTCCCGCGACGAGCTGGCCGCCCTGCTCGACGGGCAGCCGCGCTACCGGGTCGATCAGGTCTGGCAGGGGCTCTACGAGCACGGGACCGAGCCCGACGCGTGGAGCAACGTGCCCAAGGCGGTGCGAGCTGTCGTGGCGGAGCACCTCCCCACCGCGCTGGCGACGGCGGCGGAGTCGGTGAGCGACGACGGCGAGACGGTCAAGTGGCTGTGGACCCTCGCCGACGGCCACCAGGTGGAGACGGTGCTGATGCACTATCCCGACCGCACGACGGTGTGCGTGTCGTCGCAGGCCGGCTGCGCCATGGCGTGCAGCTTCTGCGCCACGGGCCAGGCCGGGTTCGACCGCCAGCTGACCACCGGAGAGATCGTCGAACAGGTCGTCCTCGCCCGCCGCCGCTCGACCGAGGCCGGCAAGCGCCTGTCGAACATCGTCTTCATGGGCATGGGCGAGCCGTTCGCCAACTACGACCGCACCTGGGAGGCCGTCCACCGCATCCACGACGACCTCGGCATCGGCGCCCGCCACATCACGGTGTCGACCGTGGGCGTCGTCCCGGGGATCCGCCGGCTGACGGAGGCCGACCTGCCCGTGAACCTGGCCGTGTCGCTGCACCTGGCGAACGACGCCGAGCGCGACGTGCTCGTCCCCATCAACAAGCGGTATCCGCTCGCGGTGCTCGCCGAGGCCTGCGATGCCTACGTCGAGGCGACCCACCGGCGGCTGTCGTTCGAGTGGGCGCTGATCGACGGCGTCAACGACACCGAGCGCCACGCCCGGGAGCTGGCCGACTACGCCCGGCCGCTACGGGCCCACGTGAACCTCATCCCCTTGAACCCGACGCCGGGCTACGCCGTGCGCGGAACGCCGCCGGCGCAGGTCCGCGACTTCGCGGCGATGCTCGCCGAGCTGGGGATCAACGCCACGATCCGCCGGACGCGCGGCACCGACATCGACGCCGCCTGCGGCCAGCTGCGGGCCACCCACGGCGAGCCGGGCCCCACCGCTGTGGGCGACCCCACCCGCCGCTGATCAGCGCCACCACACGCCGTCGGGCGTCGAACCCGGGGCGTACCAGAAGATCCCATCGGATCCGCCCGCGCTGAAGCCGCCGACGACGGCCTGGTGCCGGCCGTCGGCCAGCACCGACGCCGACGTGACCGACCGATCGGCTCCCCATCGCCACCAGAAGTCCGATGGCGGACCGGGTGCGTACCAGACGATGTCGTCGCGCCCATCGCCCTCGAGGTCGGCCACCTTCGGCTGGTAGGTCCCACCCACGGCGATGCTCCGGCGGCTGAACGCGCCGCCCGGGCCACCGAACCACACGTTGTCGGGGGCGCTCCCCGGCCCGTACCAGAACACGTCGTCGTTGCCGTCCCCGTCGAAGTCCCCGACGAGCGGCGTGTACGAGCCACCGACCGACACGGCGACGTCACGGTGCGTGCCCGCACCGGTCGAGAGCCACAGGTGATCGGCTGCGGCGCCCGGGCCGTACCAGAACACGTCATCCTTGCCGTTGCCGTCGAAGTCCCCGATCAGGGGGCGGTAGCTGCCGCTCACCGACTGCGACCGGCTCGTGAAGGCCGTGCCGTTCCACGACCACAGCGCGTCCGCGAGCGATCCCGGCCCGTACCAGAACACCTCGTCGCGGCCGTTCCCGTCGGTGTCGACGACCAGCGGCCGCAGCCCCTTGGGCCGGTTCAGCTTGACGGTCTGCCAGGTGCCCGACCCGCTCGCCCGCCAGAGGTAGGACGCTCCGGTGGAGCGGTTGTACCAGAGGATGTCGTCGTCGCCGTCGGCGTCGATGTCGAGCGGCAGGACATCGTCGTAGGTGCCGCCGATGCTGACGCCGGTGGAGGTGAACGCACCGGAGCCGGTGCCCGTCCAGAGGTGGTCGGCGGTGGCGCCGGGCGCGTACCAGAGCAGGTCGCCCTTCCCGTCGCCCTGGGCGTCGAGCGCGATCGGCCGGAACGTCCCGCTGACGGAGGCCATGGTCAGCGCGAGGCCAGGCGGCGCGGGCGGCAGGCAGGTCCCGCGCCCGGTGCTGACGTCGCACAGCGCGGACGTCGACCGCCAGGTGATCCCGGAACCAGCTTGGTTGGACCGCGGCCGCTCGTTCGTGCCGATGGTTCGGGTGCCGGAGATGTCGATCGAGTACCCGGTGTCCGCGCGAAGCCAGTGGCGCTCCTCCGTGGCCCCCCGGTCGACCACGTAGAACGGTCTCGCGATCGGGGTGGGGGTTGTGGTGGGACTGCCGCCGTCGAGGGGGGCGAGCTGGGCCCAAGCGGTGGCCCCCTCGATGACGCCCACCGACGGATCGACGTACCAGCAGGGCACGGTGCCGGCGACGCCGGTGAGGGTGCACGTGCGGGATCGGACGCCGCCGAGCACCGAGATGCCGTCGACGAGACTGATCCGGGCGAACGTCGGCGTGGTCGACGTCATCGCCTGGAACTCCTGCTCGCACAGCGTGCAGGGGTAGCCCCACGGCGCCCAGGCCGAGTACCGGCGCTCGAGACCGGTGAACGGGGCGCCGTGCCCGATCAGCGACGGGGAGGGGTTGCAGTACCGCGCCGCCATGCCCTTGGCCACGTCGGCCGACACGACCCGCACGTCCATACGCTCGATCGCCGTGAACGGCGCGCCCACGCCGGCGGAGTCGTACTGCCAGATGCCGATGCCCGGATGCCAGAACGCCCGCTTGTAGGCCGTGTTCGGGTCGCGGAACGCGTAGAGCCCGTAGTTGGCGTCACGGTTCGAGGTGGTGGAGGAGGTCCCGCTCCACTCGTCGTAGCGGGACAGGGTCATGGGCGAGGGCGCGGAGGTCGGCGATGTGGCAGCCGACGACTCCTTGAACACCGGTGCCACCGCGAGGGCGGTCAAGCCGTCGTTGCTGATCGAGCACGTGCGGCTGGCGGCCGCAGCAGACGCCGCGATGGCCTGCCACGGGGCCCGGCCGAAGTAGCGCTGCGGTGGCGCCGCCCGGTTCGCCGGCGCCGCCGGGGGTGCGGCGTCCGGGTCGGCGTCGGCAGCCTCTGGGCCCTCGGGACCGCTGACCGGTGCGCCGTCGGTGTAGCCAGCAGGCAGATCGGGTGCCGACGCCGGCTCCACCCCGCTGAGCGCCGGGGTCGGTGCCGCCGGGGCCGCGAGCACCATCACGAGCATCGCCACCACGATCTTGGACCCGACCCGATCCCTGTTGCGGAACACGGCACCTCCAGGCGGGGCCCTTCCCCACCGACCCGATCCAGGGTAGGCACGGTCGACGGTGCGTGAGGGGACAACCTCGCAACGTGGTTGCCTACCTGGGCGTCCTCCGCACCAGCACCGTGGCCGATGGCGTGCGGATGGCGTCGACGAGGACCTCACCGGGCGCGACCTCGGCCCCGGGCCAGACGACGGTCCGCTCGAGCCGCGCCCCCGCCCCGATCACGGCATCGTCGGCGACGACCGATCGGCCCTGCGCCGCCGCGAGGTTGGCCGCCAGGTAGTCGGCCGGCGTCCCGCAGTCGACGAACGCTGCGGCCGTCGTGACGAGATCGAGACGGCCAGCCGCCCGCTCCGCTCGCCAGCTCGCCTCGTAGAGCCCCGACGGCTCCGGCTCGAGCCGCGCCGCGGTGGCTCCGGGGATGAGGGCGACGCCGCAGTACCGCAGCGTCGCGAAGTCGCCCCGAGCCGGGTCCTCTACGCACAGCAGCCGGGTGCGCTCGCGGTCCCACCCCTCGACCAGCCCGGAGAGGTCGACGTCGGCGCCGAGCCAGGCGTCGGCGTTGGTGACCGCCACGTCGCGCCCGGCGATCCACGGAGCGAGGGCGCCGAGCGCTCCCGCGGTGCCGAGTGCGACCGGTTGCTCGAAGGATCGGTGCACGGAAGCGGGGAGATGGGCGTCGAGCTGCTCGGCGAAGTGGTGCAGGTTCACGGCGACGCCGTCCTCACCCACGAACGGGCGGAGCCGGGCCAGGGCCAGATCGACGAGCGCGACCCCACCCACGGGACACAGGGCCTTCGGGCGCTCGGCGGTGAGGGGCCGCAGCCTCGTTCCCGAACCGGCTGCCAGCACCACGCCGGCCAGCCCCCCTGTTGCATCCGTCACCCGCCCAGTCTGGCCCGGACTCGCCACCTGACGAGTCATCAGGGCATGCTGGAGCCATGACCACCGTGATTCAAGGCATTGCCGGTTTGAAGG
>CAZCVS010000068.1:0-11020 GCA_964501845.1 uncultured Iamiaceae bacterium | reverse complement strand
GCCGCAACGTCGTCTTCCGCCCCGGCTCCCTCGAGCAGTGGCTGATGATGTTCTCCTGAGCAGAGCTCCCGAGAACATCGCACCCGACGCCTGACGATCGCTCAGCTCGTCGGCAGCTCAGTCGGCTCGACGGCGTCGTCGGCGTGGAAGGGGACGGAGGTGACGACCGTGTTGGGCCGGCCGCGGAGGCGGGTGCGCAGGACCAGCGCGCTCTGGTTGTGCAGGAGTTGCTGCCACCACTTGTCGAGGGTGAACTCGGGGACGATCACCGTCAAGAAGTCATCGCCGCGGCGGTCGTCGAGCTCGTCGATGTAGGACATGATCGGCCGGGAGAGCTCGCGGTAGGGCGAGTAGAGGGTCTGGAGCTCGACGGGAATCTGGTGGCGCTCCCACGCTTCGGTGATGCGCTCCTGCTCCTCGGGGTTGGACACCACCGACAGGGCCACCAACCGGTCCGGGTGCAGCGACCGTGCGTAGGCCAGCGCGATGAGCGAGCCACGGCTGACCCGGGCGACGAGCACGATGACGGTGTTCGTCTTGCGGCGGACCTTCTCGTCGGGCTCGATGGACAGCAGCTCGTCCATGGAGCGGTAGTGCTTGTTGATGCCCCGCAGCACCATCACGACCGCCGGGATCACCAGGACCGGGATCCAGGCGCCTTCGGTGAACTTCGAGATGATGACCACCATCAAGACGGTGAAGGTCATGAAGCAGCCGAGCGCGTTGACAGCGAAGCCGCCCTTCCACTTGGGCTCGCGCAGCCGGAGGTGGTGGCGGCACATGCCGAACTGCGACAGCGTGAAGCCGACGAACACGCCGACGGCGTAGAGCGGGATGAGCGCGCTGACCTCGGCCTGGAAGGCGACGATCAGCAGACCGGCCATGCCCGAGAGGATGAGCACACCGTTCGAGAACACGAGGCGATCGCCCCGGTTGCCCAGCTGGCGTGGCAGGTAGCCGTCCCTCGCGATGTTCGACGACAGCTGCGGGAAGCCGTTGTAGGCCGTGTTGGCCGCGAGGATCAAGATGGCGAACGTGGCGAACTGGAGGGCGTAGTAGAGGACCGTCCCGGACCCGAAGATGGAGTCGCCCAGCTGCGACAGCACGGTGTCGCCGCCCTCGACGAAGACCGGGTGCAGGTGGCTGGCCACGTAGCTGACCCCGAGGGTGAGGGTGCCCAAGATCACGGCCATCATGATCAGGGTCTGGGCCGCGTTCTTCGCCCGGGGCTTGCGGAACGACGGCACGCCGTTCGACATGGCCTCGACGCCGGCGAGCACCACGGCACCCGACGAGAAGGCGCGGAGCAACAAGATCAGGCCGACCGAGCCGGTGAGGGTCGCGACGTCCGCGCCGTGCTCCTCGGCGAAGTCCTTCGCCAACTCCTCGTTGCCCGGGATGGTGCCGAGGTCCTGGAAGTGGATCTTGTACATGCCGTAGGCGATGAGCCCGCCGAGCAGCACGGTGTAGGCGTAGGTCGGCACCGCGAAGATCTTCCCGGCCTCCTTGAGGCCACGGAGGTTGCCCAGCGCCAGCAGGGCGACGAAGAACAGCGCGAGGCCGACCCGCAGCGTGGCGTTGTCGTTGAAGTGGAACGCGGAGCCGATGGCCAGCGTGCCGGCCGAGACCGACACGGCGACGGTGAGCGTGTAGTCCACGAGCAGCGATGCCCCGGCGACGAGCCCCGCCGTCTGACCGATGTTGTCGCGGCTGACGACGTACGCGCCGCCTCCGTCGGGGTACGCGTAGATCGTCTGGCGGTACGAGGTGGAGACGACCGCCAGCAAGATGACGGCCACCACCGCCATCGGCATGAGGTAGCTGTGGGACTGCGGGAACGTCATCGCCGCCAGCAGGACGAACAGGATCTCCTCGGTGGCGTACGCCGTGGACGAGATCGCGTCGGATGCGAAGACCGCGAGCGCAGTCGGCTTGCCGAGCGCCTGATGATCCTGCTCGCTGCTCGCGAGCGGCTTGCCGACCAGGATGCGCTTGAAGATGGACGCCATGGGGGTCTTTCGATGCCGACCAGCCGGACCGGCTGATCGTACGGTCCCGGAGCGCCGAGGAAACAGTCCGAAGCCGAGACCGTTCGGCCGCTCCGCAGACCCGTTCAGACCGCACCGTCGACGGTCCCTCGCCGCGTCGAACAGCCCGCTGAGAGGGTGCGCGGGCCGCGGCCACGGGTTTAGGCTCAGCCGCCCTGCCCTCCCGGGCAGCCGAGGTGAGGTGAGTGCCGTGCACGTCGTCGTTGTGGGTTGTGGTCGGGTCGGCTCAGGGCTGGCGCGCACCCTCGAGGAGAGCGGCCACACCGTGGCCGTTGTGGACCGGCGCCGCAAGGCGTTCGAGCGCCTGCCCGACGACTTCGCCGGCAAGACGGTCCTCGGCGTCGGCTTCGACCGGGACCGCCTCAAGGCCGCCGGCATCGAGGAGGCCAGCGCCCTGGCCGCCGTCACCAACGGCGACAACTCCAACATCCTCGTCGCCCGCGTCGCCCGGGAGACCTTCGGCATCGACAACGTGATCGCCCGGATCTACGACCCCCGCCGGGCGAAGATCTACGAGCGGCTCGGCGTGCCCACCATCGCCACCGTCGAGTGGGCCACCGAGCGCGTGCTCCAACGCATCCTCCCCGAGCGCCCCTCGGTCGAGTGGATCGACTCCAGCGCCAAGGTCTGCCTCATCGAGCGTCCGGTCCCCAGCCACTGGGCGGGGCGCAAGGTCGCCGAGCTCGATGTCGCCGGCCACGCCCGCGTCGCCGTGGTCACCCGCCTGGGCGAGGGCGCCGTCGCCGGGCCCGAGACCGTGCTGCAAGAAGGCGACGTCGTGCACGTGAGCGTCGACGGCGCATCGATCGAGTTCTTCGACCAGCACCTTCACGGTGCCCCCACGGGAGGTTCGCGCTGATGCGGGTCGTCATCGCCGGCGGCGGCAACGTCGGAACCTTCATCGCCGAGGACCTGGCCAAGGCCGGCCACGAGGTCGTCATCGTCGAGGTCGACGCCGACCGAGTGGCCGACGCCCGAGCCCAGGGAGAGCCCGCGGGCGTCGACTGGATCGCCGCCGACGGCTGCGAGGTCACCGAGTTCGCCCGAGCCGGGGTCGACACGGCCGACGTGGTCGCCGCCGTCACCGGCGATGACGAGGACAACCTCGTCATCTCCCTCCTGGCCAAGCAGGAGTTCGCCGTCCCCCGCGTCGTGGCCCGGGTCAACAACCCGAAGAACGAGTGGATGTTCAACGAGATGTGGGGCGTCGACGTCGCCGTCTCCACCCCGCACCTGCTCACCGCGCTGGTCGAGGAGGCCGTCTCGGTGGGCAGCCTCGTGCGCCTGCTCTCGTTCGAGGGCGGCCGGGCCCGGCTGTCGGAGGCCACCTTGGCCCCGGACTCCCCCGCCAACGGCAAGGACCTGGCCGAGCTGGGCCTCCCGCGGGACTCCACCGTGGTCGCGATCATCCGCGAGGACCACGTGATCGTCCCCCGCGGCGACACCATCCTGCGCGGCGGCGACGAGGTCCTCGTGCTCACCACCCCCGACGCCGAAGATGACGTCGTCAAGACGTTGCTGGGCTCGCGGGCCACCGATCCCTGAGTCGGCGCCTCCGGCTCCTCCTACTCGACGATGGTGTAGGCGGGGTTCAAGACGACGAGGCGGCCGCGCTCGGTGCGGCCGACACCGTCGATCACGATGCGGCGCCCGCAGTCGACACCCCCGAGACGCTTGCGCCCGGTGAACACCGCGACGGCACGCCCGCTGCCGTCGCTGATGGTCACCTCGAGCGACGGCGACCCGGCGCGGGGAACGACCTGGAGGCCCTGGACCTCGCCGGCGAGCAGGATCGGCGTGCGCATCGGCGCCTCGGCGATGGGTTGCACACCCAGGTCGGCGAGCCGACTCGTGAGCCGTTCGCCTTCGAGATCATCGATGCTCTGCGAGAACTTGCGGCGAAGGTTCTTGAGCACGAGGACCACTGTCCCACGGCCTGAACCGAGGTGGCAACGGGCAACATCGTCATGATCTGACCCCTAGCGTGCTTTCACCACAGCAAACCCGAACGAGGAGATCGCACATGGGGTTCATGGACAAGGTCAAGGGCGCGCTGCAGGGAAAGAGCGACGACGCCGCGAAGGCGTTCGACAAGGCCGCCGACGTCATCGACGACAAGACCAAGGGCAAGCACACCGACACCATCGACAAGGTCGTCGACAAGGCGAAGGAGACCGTCGACAAGATCGACACGACCAACGACAAGAAGTAGCAGCCGTCGCCCGGGCCCAGCGTGGCTGGTCAAGGCGGCGGGCGGGGCCTCGATCAGCGGGCCGCGGCGCGGCGGACCTGGGCGACCAGAATCCCGAGGACGGCTGGGTCCTCACCGAAGCCGGGGAGCAGGATGATCTCCTCGTCGGGGTGCTGGTCCTGGGTGGTGGCGACGAGGCCCGGGATGTCGAGCGACAGGTGCCGGCCGGGGTAGAGGAAGTACGGCAGCACCAGCACCCGGGTGGCCCCCGCCGAGATCGCCTGATGGATGGCCGAGGGGATCAGCGGGTCGGCGAGCTCCAGGAACGCCGCCCACACCGGCATGCCGAGGCCGGCCTCGAGGTCGACGGCCATCTTCCGGTGCGCCTGGTTGGCGGCGACGGTCCGGCTGCCATGGGCGATGAGGACGATGGCGATCGGACCGCCGACGTGGGTATCGCTCATGGCCCGACGGTACCGGGAGGATCGGCCTCGAGGTCGCGGTCGGTCAGGCGCCATGCGGTGGTGGAGATGCGGCCGGGGTCGAACGCAGCGACGAGGTCGGCGGGGCGACACGGCTCGGGCTGGTCGATGAGGCCGGCCGACCAGGCGAGGCGGCCGACCACCTGCTCGGCTGGTCGACCGAGTGCGAGCTGGTCGGCAAGGGTGACAGCACCGTCGCGCTTGGCGAGGCGGTCGCCGGTTGGACCGAGTACGAGGGGGACGTGGACGTAGCCCACGGGCGGCAGCCCGAGCAGGCCGGCGAGGTAGCGCTGGCGGGGAGCGGAGCTGGCCAGGTCGTCGGCGCGGACCACCTGCTCGACGCCCTGGGCAGCGTCGTCCACCACGACGGCGAGGTTGTACGCGGGAACACCGTCGTTGCGCCGCAGCACCACGTCGTCCACCAGCGCCGTCACCTCGCCGAGCAGGTCGTCGACCACGGTCACCGTCGTTCCCGGCCCCCGCAGGCGAAGGGCGAGCGGACGACCCGAGGCCGCCTGCGTTCGCCGCTCGGCATCGGTGAGGTCGCGGCAGGTGCCGGGGTAGGCCCCATCGGGCAGCGCGCCATCGTGAGACGCCGACGCCGCCTCTCGGACCTCGCGTCGCGTGCACGAGCACGGATAGGTCAGACCGGCGGCGGTGAGCTGGTCGATGGCCGCCTCGTAGCGATCGAACCGCTCGCTTTGACGCACGACCTCGCCGTCCCAGTCGAGGCCCAGGGCATCGAGGTCACCCAGCTGGGAGCGCTCGTGCTCAGCGCTGGCCTGGACACGATCCAGGTCCTCCATCCGAACCAGGAAGGTCGAGCCGGCCGCACGGGCGAAGAGCCACGCCACCAGACCCGTCCGGAGGTTCCCCAGGTGCAGGTCGCCGGTCGGGCTGGGTGCGAAGCGACCGTTGGCCATCCGCCCAGCCTGCCCCATCCCCCTACCTCTGCGGCAGATGAACATCTGCTGTCACCCTGGTGAACGGACACGTATGATCGTGGATGTGGCCGCTGATGCGGCTGGCGTCGCAGCGAGGGGCTGCGGCATCGAGGGCAAGAAGCAGCGGAGGTGCTGTGGCGCATGGTCGGATCCGTCACGGGACACGAGGTGCACACGGCCGGTTCGGCGGTGGCCGGTCCTACCGTCACCAACAGCGCGACGCCGGCGGCAGCCGCTGCAGCGCGTCGGCGCGTCCCGGCGCCGATCCGCCGCCTCGCCAGCCGCAACCGCGTCCTCACCCGTGACCTGAAGACCCGTCGCCGATGGGGCCGCACCGCCCCGAAGTTCGCCGAACAGGTGTGGATCGACCCCGCAGCGTGCACCTCCTACATCTACGGGATCCCGCGCTCGGCGTCGGGCCAGGTGCGCGACGGCGCCTGGGACCTCGAGCCGATCGAGCTCACGAACTCGCCGAACATCAAGGCCAGCCGCCAGCACTGGATCGACGGCGTCGCTTGGGACCAGACCGCGCTGTTCGAGTACTTCGACGAGATCATCGCCCGGAAGGGTGCAGCGGACGGCTTCACCTGCCGGGAACAGCTCGACGAGCGATACGCGACCCTCGATACCATCTTCGAGCAGGTGAAGGCCGACGGACGGCTGAAGACCCGCTCCGAGCTGGCACCGGGCACGTTCCGCGAGTCGCGGCGGGATCTTCATGCACTTCACCCGGACCGGTACCCCGGTGTTCGGTGGCGGTGGGCACCATCGGCTGGCCATCGCCCAGGTCCTCGCCCTGCCACAGATCCCCGTACAGGTCGGACTGGTGCACGCCGAGGCCATCCGCACCTGGCGCGACGGCCTGCACCGCCCCGACGGCCGCTGAGCTGAGCGGACCCACCCAGCGGACCGGCGGACTCAGGCGGGTTGGTCGAGGACCTGGGTGGCGACCTTCTCGCGGAGGGTGGGGTCGTCGAGCCAGGCGATCTGGAGGGCCTTGGCCCGGCGGAAGTAGAGCTGGATGTCGTACTCCAGGGTGAAGCCGACGCCGCCGAAGACCTGCTCGCCCATGGCGGTGGTGTTGCGGTAGGTCTGGCAGGCGAAGAGCTTCGCCATCGGCCCGAGGGTCGACACGTCCTTGCCCTCGACCGGTCGGTCGTTGGCTAGCGACCACGCCGCCTCGTAGGTGAGGATGCGGCCGCCGTTGACCGCGGTGGCGGCGTCGGAGAGGTAGTGGGAGATGGCCTGGAAGGCGCCGAGCGGCTTGTCGAACTGCTCTCGGTCCTTGGCGTACTGGACGGTGATCTCCAGCGCGTAGGCCGCGCCGCCGATCGCCTGCGCGGCCAGGAACACGAGGCCCTCCGTGATGACCGCGTCCCAGGTGGCCCAACCGGTGCCGGCGGCGCCGATGCGATCCGCCGCGGTCACCACGACGCTGTCGAGCTGCACCTGGTACTGGCAGTCCGAGGCGATCGAGAACATCTGGGTCAGGGTGACACCGTCGGCCTCCGGGTCCACGAGGAACAGGTCGACATCGGTGGGGCCGGTGCCGGTGCGGGCCAGAACCACGAGGTGGGTGGCGGCGGCGCCGAACGGGACGTGCCACTTCGTGCCGGTCAGGACGAACCCGTCGCCGTCGGGCCGAGCCTCGGTCTGGACGCCCTTGGGGCCGAAGCTGCCCTTGGGCTCGAGCCAGGCGGTGGTGGCGATGGCGGTGCCCTTGGCGATCTGCGGGAGCAGGTCCTGCTTCTGGTCGTCGGACCCGGCCCGCAGGAGCAGCCCGGCGCTCAGCACGGCGCTGACGAAGTGCGGGGACGGGGCGAGCGCCCGGCCCAGCTCCTCGTAGACGACGGCACCTTCGAGGGCGGTCATGCCGGAGCCACCGAACTCCTCGGGGATCATCAAGCCGGTGAGGTCGAGGTCGGCCAGCTGCTGCCAGAACTCGGGCGAGTACCCGATGGGGTCGTCCTCGAGCGCCCGCACCTGCTCGAGCGAGGAGGCCGTGCTGCACACGCCCCGCACCATCTCTCGGAGCATCTCTTGTTCGTCGGAGAAATCCAGATCCATGGGTCAGTCCTCAGTGGTGGGAGTCGGTCGCGTGCAGTTGTGCGTCTCTGGAGACGGTTCGTGCACGCGGCATCGCGTGGGTGGTGGAGTGGGTGCACGAGAGCGCGTGCAGTTGTGGGTCGCTGGGTACGGTTTGTGCACGCGGCATCGCGTACGTCATGGGATCCACTGGTCGCCGCGGCGGGCCCAGGGGTTGTCGTCGGGGGCGGTGGGCAGGGCGACGCGCACGGAGCAGTCCGTCTTGGTGTCGCCGTCGACCGCCAGGGTCACCAGCAGGGAGGCCCAGCCGCAGCCGGCCTCGTCGGTGGTCACGTCTTCGACCGTGGCGGTGAACACCATGCGGTCCTTGGGGAACACGGAGCCCTTCATGCGGAACTTCATGCGGCCGAGGCGGCCCTTCGGACCGGTCCAGTCGGTGACGTAGCGCTCAAACCAGGCGGCCTGGTTCGGGGTGTTCAAGAAGATGTCCTGGGTGCCGTTGCGGTTGACGGCGAAGTCGTAGTCGTGGTGCATCGGCCGCCAGTCCCGGGTGGCGAGGGCGCCGAGGACGACAGTGGTGGCGGTGACGTCGTAGGCCAGCTCGGGCAGGGTGTCGCCAGGCGCCACATCGCCGAGCAGGAGGTTCGTGGTCTCGGTCATGCCGCCGTCCTCCGGTAGCCGAAGCCGGTGTAGCTCTCGACCCCGACGAGCTCGCCCCGCTGGTTCAGGTACTCCACGTCGATGACCCAGAAGCGGCCGGAGCCGAGCTTGGTGGTCTTGGGCCCGCTGACCGAGCGCAGCACCTGGCGGGTCTCGAGCACGTCGCCAGGGCGGACGGGCTCGTGGAAGATGATCGTGTTATCGGTCATCACCGCTTCGGGCAGGTCGAAGGTGGCCTTGAGGTCGAAGTGGACCTGGAGCGGCAGCGCCTGCTCGGTGCGGCCGGGCGCCCAGTTGTGGGGCCGGAACCAGACCGAGAGCATCGTGGGCGGGGCGATGGGGCCGTCGGTGAGCTCGGCGGCGACGTCGACGTCCCAGAACAGCGGGTTGCCGTTCTCGACCGAGGAGCAGCTCGTCCAGATGTAGCCCTGCTCCGCCGGGAACTCGCCCTTCTTCGGGTACTGGTACTCGCCGATAAGCGCGGTGACCTTGGCGGGGAGGTCGGTCTCGGCAGCGGTCGGGTCGCTCATGCGACGGCTCCTTCGGCTCGGAGGGTGGCGATGGCCTCGGCGTCGTAGCCGGCTTCGGCCAGCAGGACGTCGGTGTCGGTGAGCGTGGCGTCTCGGACGACGGGGGCGGCCTGGCCGTGGTCCATGGCGGCGAGCACGAAGCCCACCTGCTCGAACGCGTCGTGGCCAAGACGGTGGGCCGTGATGATGACGTCGCGGTCGCGGAAGTGCTCGTCCTCGACCAGCTCGGGCACGGTGGCGACGGGCGACACGCAGGTGTTGGCGGGGCCGAGCTCGTCGGCCCACTCGTCCATCGTGCGAGTGGCGAAGGCGGCGGCGAAGTCGGCACGGATCTGGTCCTGCACCTCGTCGTCGAGCTGGTGGGCGAGCCACTGCTCGCAGCCGATCAGCTTGCAGAGGTTGGCGTAGAAGTGGGGCTCGATGGCGCCGACCGCCACCCAGCGGTCGTCGGCGCAGCGGTAGACGTCGTAGCAGGCGTACCGGCCGGTGAGGATGTTGTGCCCCGGCCCGGGGACGGTACCGGTGGCGAGGTACTCATCGACGTAGAGCGACATGATGGCGACCGCCCCATCGGCCACCGCGACGTCGAGGTGCTGGCCCTCGCCGTTGGCGTTGCGGGCCACAAGGGCGGCGAGGATCGACATCACCGCGTGCATGCCGCCCGCGGCGCTGTCGGCCACGGTGGCGCCCGGCAGCGCGGGCCCGCCCTCGGCGTTGCGACCGGAGCAGTCGAGGTAGCCGCTGACCGCCAGGTAGTTGATGTCGTGGCCGGCCCACTGGCTCTTGGGCCCGGTCTGCCCGTACCCGCTGGTGGAGCAGTAGACGACGCCGGGGTTCACGCCCGAGACGGCGTCGTACCCGATGCCGAGGCGGTCGACCACGCCGGGCCGGAAGCTCTCGATCACGACGTCGGCCGTAGCCGCGAGCTTCAGGAACGCCTCGCGTCCGGCATCAGCCTTGAGGTCGAGCAGCACGCGCTCCATGCCCCGGTGGCCGCCGTACGCGTAGAACGGCGGCACGATCTGCACGCCCGACTGCTTCGGCGTGGGCCCGACCTTGATGACCCGCGCGCCGAAGTCGGCGAGCCACCGCGACGTGCGGGCCGCCGGGCCGACGCTGGCCAGGTCGAGGACGGTGATGCCGTCGAGGGGCGAGGTCACGGGGCTCAGAAGTTCTTCGGGAGCCCGAGGCCGCGGCGGGCGATGACGTTCTTCTGGATCTCCGAGGAGCCTCCACCGATGGTGTCGATCACCGTGTAGCGGTAGGTGCTCTCGGCGCGGCCCTCCATCGGGGCCTCGGTGGTCTTGACCCGCAGCTGCGTGCCGGGAGCGCCCAGGTCCATGGAAGCGTCGGCGAGGCGCTTGGAGAACTCGGTGGCGAACAGCTTGTACTGCGACGACTCGACCGTGGGCGGGGGCGTGCCCGGCACCTCGTCGGCCTTCATCGACTCGCTGACCACCCGCAGGCCCATGACCCGGGCGACCTCGGCCTCGGTGGCGAGCTGGGCGATGCGCTGGCGGACGATGGGATCGTCCTTGATGGGCTCGCCGTCGATCGTCTCGTTGCGCACGTGGTTCGTCACCACGTCGAGGCGCTCCTTGATCGGCGCGTACGTGAACATGGTGAAGCGCTCGAGGTCCAGCGCCTGCGAGATGTACTGGAAGCCGGAGTTGACCTCGCCGACCACGTACTCGTCGGGCACGAACACGTCGTCGACGAACACCTCGTTGGTGCGCTCGTCGCCCATGGGGACGCCGCCCATGGTGTCGATCTTGTTGATGGTGATGCCGGGCTGGTCGATCGGCACGAGCATCAAGGTGATGCCCCGGTGCTTGTTCTCCGGGTCGGTGCGCACGCCCAGCCAGTACCACTCGGCGAAGTGCGCGGAGGTGGTCCAGGTCTTCTGGCCGTTGAGGATCCAGCCGGTCTTGCCGTCGCGCTCGCCCCGCTCGCCCTTCAGGCGCATCGACGCCGCGTCGGACCCGGCGTTGGGCTCCGAGTAGCCGACCGCGAACTCGACCTCGTTGCGCAGGATCTTCGGGAGGAACGTCTCCTTGAGGAAGTCGTTGCCGTGGGCGATCAGCGTCTTGCCGATGATGCCGACGCCCTTGCCGATCTG
>CAZCVS010000067.1:0-11102 GCA_964501845.1 uncultured Iamiaceae bacterium | reverse complement strand
GCTCCTGGAACATGAGCGAGTGCTGCGACTCCTCGATGATCTCGTGGTGGAGGTACCGGTACTCCGGCGCGCCGTTGGGCAGCCGGAAGGCGTACGACAGCAGGCCGCGCTGGAGGAGGTTCTCGAACTGCATCCCGACCTTGAACGCGCTGCAGATGCGGTGGAGGCCGATGCGAGCCTGCACCTCGGGGCTCTGGCTGCGGTACCACTCGGTCTCGGCGAGCGGGTCGAACTCGAAGAGCCCGCAACGGTCGTCGCCGGGGCCGATCTGGAGCTCGGGGGCGTCCCAGTCGATGTCGAGGTAGGCGTCGGAGCGCTTCTCGACGGACTGGCGGTTGAGGCGGGGCAGCAGCCCGGGCAGCTTGCGGACTGGTCGCTCGGTGGTCGGATCAAGCGTCGCCGTCATGGAGGCTCCTCGGACAGGCGGGGGGGGCGGGACAACATCCCCATCGTCCCATGTGACATAAAATGATGTCAACGTTGCGCCTGTCACACCGAGGGGCTGACCTGGGGTTTCGCCGAGAGATCCGCCCGATGGGGCCGGGGTGCCGTCAGACCAGCGGCCAGGGGACCCGGTGGCCGGTGTGGTCCACGGGAAAGCGGCCCTCCGTCACCAGGGCTCGGGCCCGGGTGCGCAGCGCGTCGCGCTCGAGCGGGTCGATCAGCCCGGCGAGCGCGTCGGGCAGCGGCCGGTCCAAGAACGAGCAGAGGTCGTGGGCGAGCTCCGCGGGCAGCGGGTCGCCGCCGAACTCCCAGATCACGGTGCGGAGCTTGAACTCGGCGTGGAGGCACAGCCCGTTGTCGATGCCCCAGAGGTGACCGTCGCCGTCGACCAGGACGTGGCCGCCCTTGCGGTCGGTGCTGTTGGCCACGATGTCGAACGCGCACATCCGCATGAGCTGCGGGTGGTGAGCCTCGTCCTCGACGAGCGTGAAGTGGTGCTGCTCGAAGTCGGCGTCGATGAACAGCTGCACGGACCCGACGCCGAACGGGCCGCCCCGTTCGACGGTGGGCGGGACGACGTCCCACCCGATGGCGCACGCCAGCTCGTACGCCGCGACCTCGCGGCGGTAGAGCCCGTCGGGGAAGTCCCACAGCGGGCGCTCGCCGGCGTGGGGCTTGTAGATGGCGCGGGCGAGGGCCGTCGAGGTCTCGTCGATGGCGGGAAGGCCGTCCTCGTCGTCGGCCGGGATGCCGCCATCGGGGCGCCGGCCCGGCTCGTGCAGCTCGCAGAGGAAGGTGGCGTTGGAGCTCCACGGCATGCGGCCCTCGATGACGAGGTCGCCCGTTCGCAGGAGGCCGAGGAGGTCGGCGGCTGGGTCAGTTGAGCCGGGGACAGGCATGGCCGCTGGGGTCGATGGGGGCGTCGCACAGCCGGCAGAGGGGCCGGCTCGTGGCGACGAGCGCCTCGACCTGGGCCACGTACGCCTGCACCTGCTCCGCGGAGATGCGCAGGCGTACCTGTGCCGGGTCGGCGGTCAGCGGATCGTCGTCCTCGCTCGGGTCGAGCATCTCCTCGAACATGACGAGCACCCGCCGCTCCTCGCGGTCGACGCCCAGGCTGATCGAGCCCACCGGCCAGATCAGCTCGGTGGGCGGCAGGGCCTCGGCCGGGACGGTTGCGGCCGAGGCATCGTGGGGGAGGTCGTCGAGCAGCTTCACCAGGTGCTCGGCGAGCGCCTGGGCCTGCTGCTTCTCGCACTTGACCGCGACCTCGACGCCGTCGGCGAAGACCTGGAAGTAGAAGATCCGGCGGCCGGGCTCGCCGATGGCGCCGACCGTGAAGCGGCCGATGTCGCGGAGGTCGAACGAGTCGCTCACGACGGCACCAGGGCCTTGAGGTCGTCGCCGGTCGAGTTGACGGCGAGGACGATGGGACCGCCGGGCGAGACCAAGATGGCCGACACCGAGCACGGCGAGATCACGATCCGCTGGAACAGATCGAGGTAGGTGCCCAGGGAGTGGGCCACCGCCGCCTTGATGGGGTCGGCATGGGACACGGCGACGATGGTCTCACCCCGGTGCGCCGCGGCCAGGCGGTCGAGGGCGGACGTCATTCGGACCTGCATCTCGGTGAACGACTCGCCCCCGGGGAACCGGAACCCGCTCGGGTGGCGCTGGACGGTGTCCCACTCGGGCTTCTTGCGGAGGTCCGAGAGCTTGGCGCCGGTCCACTCGCCGAACTCGCACTCGAGCAGGCCGCGGTCGGTCTTGACCTTGAGGTCGAGGGCCTGGGCGATGGGGGCCGCCGTCTCCCGGGTGCGCTCGAGCGGTGAGGCGTAGACGGCCTTGACGTTGCGGAGCCCGGCGATGCGCGCGGCCACCGCGCCGGCCTGGATGCGGCCGGTCTCGGACAGGTGCAGGCCCTTGGCCCGCCCGGGCAGGGTGGCGCCGGTGGTGGGGGTCTGGCCGTGCCGCACCAGCAGGAGCAGGGTGCTGGTGGGCGGAGCGGGGGGGCGCTTGGGGCGGGAGCGGGAGGTGGCAGCCATCGGTCGGCTCACGCTATCGGCCGGCGCCGGTGCTCCGAGCGGCCGGTGCCGACGAGGTCCTTGACCTGCCAACGAGCCTCTGTCACGATACGAATCGTCATAACAACCCACCGCCTTGCGTCGGCGAAGAGAATGGGGCCATCGCACCGCTCGGGAGCACGCACATGATCTTCGTTCTCGTCGCCGTCGCGGTGGGCCTCGCCCTCCTCGCTCTCGTCACCCTCTTGGTGGTCGCCGTCATCCGCACCGCTCGGAGCGACTGACGTTCGGCGACGGTTGGTGCGGTGTGGCTGGCTGCGCTGGTCGTGGTCCTCGTCCGTCGGCCTGAGCGGGCCCCGCAGTACCGTCGCCTCCGTGGACAGCCTGGACCGGGTGCGCGACGACGTGGTCGCGTGCCGCGCCTGTCCGCGGCTGGTCGCCTGGCGAGAGGAGGTGGGGCGCGAGAAGCGGGCTGCGTTCCGAGACGAGGAGTACTGGGCCCGACCCGTCCCTGGGTTCGGTGACCCGGACGCGGGGCTGGTGGTCGTCGGGTTGGCCCCGGCGGCCCACGGTGCCAACCGGACCGGCCGGATGTTCACCGGCGACCGCTCCGGCGACTTCCTCTACGCCGCCCTGCACCGGGCCGGCTTCGCCAGCCAGCCCGAGAGCACGGCGATCGACGACGGCCTGGAGCTCACCGGTGCGTGGATCACCGCGCCGGTGCGGTGCGCGCCACCGGCCAACAAGCCCACGCCCGACGAGCGCGACACCTGCCGGCCGTTCCTGGAGCGGGAGCTGGCGCTGCTGGAGCGCGCGTCGGTCTTTCTCGTGCTCGGCCAGTTCGGCTACCAGGGCCTCACCAGCTTCCTCGGCCTGCGCCCCCGGCCGGCGTTCGGCCACGGGGTCGAGGTGGCGCTGCCCGATGGCCGCACGATCCTCTGCAGCTACCACGTCAGCCAGCAGAACACCTTCACCGGGAAGCTCACGCCGGCCATGTTCGACGCCGTCCTCGACCGGGCCAACGAGCTGCTGGGCCGCTGACATCGCCGGCGACGGCGGGCCAACGCCGTGGGGCGCGCGAAGGGCGCCTCGCTAGGGTGATCCCGTGCCCGGCCGCTACTTCTTGACCACCCCGATCTACTACGTGAACGACGTGCCCCACATCGGCCACGCCTACACGACGGTGACCGGCGACGCCCTGGCCCGGTGGCACCGGCTGCTGGGCGAGGACGTCTTCTTCCTGACCGGGACCGACGAGCACGGGCTCAAGATCGCCCGGGCCGCGGAGGCCAACGGCATCACCCCCCAGGAGCAGGCCGACCGCACCTCGGCGCGCTTCTCGGAGACCTGGGACCTGCTCGACATCGCCCCCGACCGCTTCATCCGAACCACCGACCCGGACCACTACGTCGCGGTGCAGGCGTTCCTCCAGAAGATCCACGACAACGGCCACCTCTACAAGGCCCAGTACGCCGGCTGGTACTGCGTGGCGTGCGAGGCCTACTACGAGGACGAGGACCTCCTGCCCAACCCCGACGGCGGCACCGGCCTGGACCCGGTCCACAAGCGCCCGGTCGAGTGGTTCGAGGAGGAGAACTGGTTCTTCAAGCTGGAATCGTTCACCCAGCCGCTCCTCGACTGGTACGAGGCCCAGCCCGACGCGGTGTCGCCCGGCGGCAAGCGCAACGAGGCCCTGGGCATCATCAAGCACGGCCTCAAGGACATCTCGATCACCCGGACGTCGCTCGACTGGGGCGTGCCCGTCCCGTGGGACCCGGGCCACGTCTTCTACGTCTGGTACGACGCGCTCATCAACTACGCCACGGCCATCGGCTACGGCTCCGATCCTGCTCGCTTCGAGGCGTGGTGGCCGAACGTCCACCACCTGCTGGCCAAGGACATCATCCGGTTCCACACCGTCTACTGGCCCGCCATGCTCATGGCCGCGGGGGAGGCCCCACCGGCGCACCTCGACATCCACGGCTACCTCACCGTCGGCGGCGAGAAGATGAGCAAGACCAGCCTCAACCAGATCTTCCCGCAGGACCTGGTCACGGACTTCGGCGTCGACGGCTTCCGGTACCACTTCCTGCGTGACAACTCGTTCGGGCCCGATGGCGACTTCAGCTACGAGGCCATGGTCGCCCGCTACAACGCGGACCTGGCGAACAACTTCGGCAACCTGCTCAGCCGGGTGGCCACCGTGGTGGCCAAGAAGTGCGACGGCGTCGGCCCGGCGCCGCGCCCCGACAGCCCGCTCGCCGCGGTCGCGGCGGAGGCGTACCGCGACGCGGCTGCGGCGTGGGACGCCGTCCAGCCGTCGATCGCCCTCGACGCGACCTGGCGGCTCATCCGTGAGGCCAATGCCCTGCTGGAGCAGACCGAGCCGTGGAAGGCCGAGCCGGGCCCCGAGGTCGACGGGGTGCTGGGCGACGCGCTCGAGGTCCTGCGGCTGGTGTGCGTGTTGGCCAGCCCCGCGCTCACCCGCGCCACCGAGGTGGCCTGGCAGCGCATCGGCCTCACCGGCTCGCCCGCCGACCAGCGTCTGCCCGAGGCCGCGGTGTGGGGCGCCTACCCGGGCGGTCTCCCTGTCGAGAAGGGCGATCCGCTCTTCCCCCGGTTCAAGCCGGCACCGTGAGCACCGTGGGCGTGCGGCCCGGCGCCGGGACGGCCACTCGGCCACCCCGGCGCACCGGGATCGCCGCGCTCGGGCTGGTCTACCCCGCGGACCCAGCGGGTAAACGGCGTTCAGCCGCAATGGGCCGGTCGGCCCATGGCTGACCGCGTCCGCTGGACGGACAACCACTGCCACCTGCACTTCCGCGACGCGGGCGCCGATGCGGTGACCGAAGCGATCGCCACCGCCCGCGAGGCTGGGGTGGAGCGGTTCGTCACCGTCGGGTGCGACGTGGCCGACTCGCAGGCGGCCATCGAGGTGGCCCGCGCCCACGACGGGGTCTTCGCCACCGCCGGAGTCCACCCCCACGAGGCCGAGCACGGCATCGGTGGCCTCGAGGCCCTGTTGGCTGATCCGGCCGTGGTCGCGGTGGGCGAGTGCGGGCTCGACTTCCACTACGACCACTCGCCCCGCGACGCCCAGCGCGAGGTGTTCGCCGCCCAGATCGCTCTCGCCGAGGCCCACGACCTGGCCCTGGTGATCCACAGCCGCTCCGCG
This sequence comes from uncultured Iamiaceae bacterium, assembly GCA_964501845.1. Classification (GTDB taxonomy): domain Bacteria; phylum Actinomycetota; class Acidimicrobiia; order Acidimicrobiales; family Iamiaceae; genus Aquihabitans. The sequence continues at coordinate 5,459 of CAZCVS010000067.1, read as the reverse complement.
TGGGCCGACACGTTCGACGTCCTCGCCGCCGAGGGCGTCCCCGACCGCACGGTGTTCCACTGCTTCACCGGCGGCCCAGAGGAGGCCAAGCGCTGCCTCGACCTCGGTGCCCACCTCTCCATCAGCGGGATCGTCACCTTCAAGACGGCGCAGGACGTGCGCGACGCCGTCGCCATCTGCCCCCCAGACCGTCTGCTGGTCGAGACCGACACGCCCTACCTCGCCCCCGTGCCGCACCGGGGCCAGCCCAACCGGCCGGCGCTGGTCCCACTGGTGGGGGAAGCGGTGGCCGCGGTGCAGGGGCGGACGGTGGCCGAGGTGGCGGCTTCGAGCTGGGATGTCGCCTCGCACCTGTACCGGCTCCCCACGACGAACGCGTCGTGACCCACACCCGCACCCAGATCAACGCGCTGCTGGAGGCCCACGACCTGGGTCCGAGCCGGGCGCTGGGGCAGAACTTCGTCGTCGACCCCAACACCGTGCGCCGCATCGCCCGCCTGGCCGGGGTCGGCCCCGAGACGCCGGTCGTGGAGATCGGAGCGGGGCTCGGGTCGCTGACGCTGGCGCTGGCCGAGACCGGCGCCTCCGTCACCGCCGTGGAGATCGACCGGCACCTGCGCCCTATCCTCGAGCAGGTGGTCGAGGGGCTCGATGTCACCGTGGTCGCCGGCGATGCGATGGAGCTGGACTGGGACGAGCTGCTTGCGGCCCACCCGCGCTGGGTGCTGGTGGCCAACCTCCCGTACAACGTGGCCACGCCGCTCGTGCTGGACCTGCTCCGGGACGTTCCGGCCATCGAGCGGATGCTGGTGATGGTGCAGCTCGAAGCCGGGGAGCGGCTCGTCGCCGAGCCCGGGTCCGGCGCCTACGGCATCCCATCGGTGAAGGTGGCGCTGCGGGCCACGTCCCGGCTGGTGGGCAAGGTCAGCCCCGACGTCTTCCTCCCCCGGCCCCGGGTCGACTCCGCGCTCGTCGAGATCGTCCGCCGTCCCGCCCTCGCCGTCGACGCTGACCCCGACCAGCTGGTCGCGCTGGTGGAGCGGGCGTTCAACCAGCGCCGCAAGATGCTGCGCCGCTCCCTCGCCGACCTGGTGACCGCCGACCAGTTCGAGGAGGCCGGCATCGACCCGCAGGACCGCCCCGAGCGCCTCGGCATCGAGGACTGGGGCCGCCTGACCCGTGCGGTCCACCCCTGAGCAAAGCGACGATGGTCCGTTCTTGTCGGGATTCGACACCGTCAGGCTGTCGAATCTCGACAAGAAGCCTCCCCGGTCGGTTCTTGTCGGAGAACGACACGCTGGGGCTGTTGAATCCCGACAAGAACGGTTCGGCCGCAGCCCGTCAGCGCCGTAACCTCCGACCGTGCCTGACGACGTCGTCCTCGCTCCTGCCAAGCTGACCGTCTCGCTGCGGATCACCGGGGTCCGGCCCGACGGGTTCCACCTGATCGACGCCGAGATGGTGTCGATCGACCTGGCCGACGAGCTGCGCTTCGCCGAGGGCGACGGGCTCGAGGTCATCGGGGCCACCGGCCTGGCCGTCCCCGCCGACGACGACAACCTGGTCCGCCGGGCCCTGCGGCTCGTCGGGCGCACCGCCCACGTCACCCTCACCAAGCGAATCCCCGCCGGCGCTGGGCTCGGTGGCGGATCGGCGGACGCGGCAGCGGTCCTGCGCTGGGCCGGTCTCGACGACCCCGGCCAGGCCGCCACCCTCGGGGCCGATGTGCCGTTCTGCATCCGGGGTGGCCGGGCCCGCGTGACCGGCATCGGTGAGGTGCTCGAACCGCTCGCCCACGTCGACCGCACCTTCACCCTGGTCACCCCGCCCTTCGGGTGCTCCACCCCGGCCGTCTACCGGGCCTGGGACGATCTTGGCGGCCCGCACGCCGATGGCCCCAACGACCTCGAGGCCGCGGCCCTGGTCGTGGCGCCCGACCTGGCCACCTGGCGAGACCGGCTGGCCGAGGCGACCGGCGCCACGCCGGTGCTCGCCGGCTCCGGCAGCACCTGGTTCGTGGACGGCGAGTTCCCCGATGCGGGCCAGGTGGTGCGCACGCTCCCGGAGGCGGGTTTGGCAGGGCCGGCGACCTCCCTCTAGGTTGGCCTCACCATGGGTTCATTGATCAAGAAGCGCCGTAAGCGCATGCGCAAGAAGAAGCACAAGAAGATGCTGAAGCGGACTCGCTGGCAGCGTCGAGCCGCCGGCAAGTAGCCAGCGGCCGCTCGGCTCGCCCGAGCGGTGCATCCACCAAGACCTCTGCACGACCGCCCCACCGGGCGGTCGTGCCGCGTCCGGACACGAGGCCGGTCGCGGCACGACCTGGGTCAAGTCGGCGTCAGCACTCCATCTGGAGGGTGAAGGGCGCATCGATGGTGGAGCCGCCGGCATTGACCACCGTCACGTACGCCTCGCCAGGCGCGACCGATCTTCTGCGATGGTCTCGGGAAGGATCCCTGCGTGGTCGGTCAACCTTCGGGGGCCCTCGGGCGTTGGAGAGGTGTGTCTCTGACCGCGCCCGCTGAGCCAGCCTCGTTCGACGAGGCCTTCCCCGATCTCGCCGCGCTGGCCTACCGGGTGGCCTACCGCCTCCTCGGGAACCGGACCGAGGCCGAAGACGTGGCCCAGGAGGCCCTGGCCCGGGCGTACGCCCGCTGGCGCCGGGTCCACGACCACGCCGCGCCGTGGGTCGCCCGCGTCGCCGCAAACCTCGCCCTCGACCAGCTCCGTGCCAAGGGCCGCCGCACCCAGATCGACCTTCCGCCCGACGCGGCAGCCGGCGGTGCCGAGCGCGCCGCGCTCGACCGGATGGAGCTCGCCCGCCTGCTCGAGTCGCTCCCCAAGCGCCAGCGCGAGGTGGTGGTCATGCGCTACCTCGCCGACCGGTCGGAGGCCGACACCGCCCTGGCCCTCGGCACCTCGGTCGGCTCGGTCAAGCGCCACGCCCACCGCGGCCTCGCCACCTTGCGCGCCGCCTGGGCCGGCCTCGACGCCGAGTCCCTCTTCGACACCGGAGGTGTCTGATGTTCGACCACCTGGATGACCCCCAGCCCTACGTCCCGAGCGACGGCTTGCGCCCCGCGGTCGGCCGCCGCGCCCGCTCCCTGAAGCGCCGCCGTCGGCTGGCGGCCAGCAGCGCCGCCGCCGTCGTGCTCGTGGTCGTCGGCATCGCCGGTGCCGTCGCCACGGCCACGATGGTCGACCACAAGCTCGAGCAGGTCCGCACCATCGACGTGGCCGGCCTCCGGCAGACGGCCGAGCCGGGGGATCCGAAGGTCGTCCTGTTCGTGGGCGTCGACTCCGACGAGGGCCTCGACGCAGCGGAGCGCACCGGTCCGTTCCGGGGCGACACGATCCTGCTGGCCCGTATCGATCCCGGCCACGAGACCCTGACCGTGCTGCCCATCCCGCGGGACCTGCTGGTTGACATCCCCGGTCACGGCGAGGGCCGCATCAACGAGGCGATCGCGGCCGGCGGGCCCGACCTCCTGATCGAGGCGATCCACCAGAACCTGGGCATCGAGGTCGATCACTACCTCCAGTCCGACTTCCACGGTGCGATCGCGATCGGCGAGGCGGTCGGCGGGCTCGAGCTCGCCTTCCCGAGCCCGGTCCGGGACCGCCACACGGGCTTCGAGGCGGCCGCGGGCTGCGCCAAGCTCGATGGCCCGCAGCTGCTCGCCCTCGCCCGGGCTCGGCATCTCGACTACCTGCAGGACGGGGTCTGGAAGCGAGATCCCACGTCGGACCTCGGCCGCATGGAGCGCCAGCAGGCCGTTGGCGCCGCCCTCCTCGCCCAGCTGGCGAAGGTCGATGCCTCTGACCCGCTGGAGCTCAACCGTCTGCTCGACGCCGCAGTCGACGAGCTCACCATGGACGAGCAGACGTCACCGGACGAGCTGCTCGGCCTGTTCCGGGGCATCGAGGGCAGCGACTACGAGGCCCTGCGCTACCCGGTCACCGATCACACCACCGATGAGGGCGCGATGGTCCTGCTGCTCGGCCCCGGTGCTGGCGACGTGACCGCCGCCCTCCTCGGCATCGACGCAGCGCAGCCCCCCCGGGCTCCGACGTCGGGGACCAGCACCACCCTCGCCCCGGCGACGAGCACGACCACCAGCGCCGGCCCGACGTCCTCGACCACCACCACCACGGCGGTCGAGTCGTCCACCCCGGACGGTTCGGTCCCCGTCCCCTGCTGAGCGCGGCTCGTCCGCAACGCGCCGGAACGGCGTGGGGCCGAGGTGGGCACGTCCCCTATCGTGGCCCTCGCCCGATCGGGGGTAGTTCAGTTGGTAGAACACCGGCCTTTGGAGCCGGCTGTCGCAGGTTCGAGCCCTGCCCCCCGAGCTCAGTTCACCTAGCCCAGCGCCCGGTGACGTCGGCCGTCAGAGGCCGCCGGCTCGGGGGAGGTCGACGCCCATGATGCGCTGGAGCTTCTTCATGGAGAACTGGTCGCTGATGTAGCAGATCATCCCGGAGCGCAAGGTGAGCGCGGCGTAGGGCGGCTCGAGCGTCTCGTTGACGTCGCAGCGCTCGATGTGCTCGCTGGCAACCCACGACTTGATGCCCTGCTTGTTCGAGTCCACCTCGATCCACATGTGGTGCCCCCATGGCGTCGTTCGTGGGGCGAAAGGTACCGCACCACGCCGTGGGCGAGAACGGGTTCCCGTCGGTGCCGCCATCCGCTAGACCGGACCCATGTCCGAGCGCAGCCTGTCCGCCATCGTCCTCGCCGCCGGCGAGGGCACCAGGATGAAGTCGTCTCGCCCCAAGCCCCTGCACCTGCTGGCCGGCCGGACCATGCTGCAGTACATGCTCGACGCGCTGGCGGACTGCCAGACCGGGCAGGTGGTGGTGGTCGTGGGCCACGGTGCTGAGCGCGTCACCAAGGCGCTCCAGGCGGCAGAGCCGGACCTCCACCTCACCTTCGTCGAGCAGCACCAGCAGCTGGGCACCGGCGACGCTGCGAGCGTCGGGCTCACGGGGCTGCCCGAGGACGACGGTCCCGACGCCGACGACCACGACGTGCTGGTCCTCCCGGGCGACATGCCGCTGCTGCGCCCGGCGAGCATCGCCGAGCTGGTCCGGGTCCACCGCGAGACCGATGCCGCGTGCACCGTGCTCACCGCGGTGGTCGACGATCCGGGTCGCCTGGGTCGCGTCGTGCGGGGCAAGGATGACCAGGTCACCAAGATCGTCGAGGCCGCCGATGCCTCGCCCACCGAGGCCGAGATCCGCGAGATCAACACGGCCGTGTACTGCTTCCGCCAGTCGCTCCTGGCACCAGCACTCCGGCGGATCACGCCGGAGAACGCCCAGGGCGAGTACTACCTGACCGATGTCGTGGCCGTGCTCCGCGACGCCGGGTACCGGGTGGCGGCGGTGCAGGTGGCCGATCCCGCCGAGGGCGAGGGCATCAACGACCGCGAGCAGCTCGCGAGCGCCGAGGCCGAGCT
>CAZCVS010000066.1:7069-11198 GCA_964501845.1 uncultured Iamiaceae bacterium | reverse complement strand
ACGAGCGCGGCCACTGGCACATCTACCGCCCCGACGGCACCGAGATCACCTGACCCACCCGACCACCAACCCCGAACACCGGGGCGCTCCAGCGCTCCCCGGGTTGGGAGTGGGAGCATCGGCGAATGGACTCCTGGGGTGCTGTACCGGTCGCTGCGGGGTGAGCACCCCGACTGGGACGAGTAACCGCACGACGATGGTGAGCGACCGCCGCCTCGTCATCCGCATCAGGCCCACCCACGCCTACGGCATGGCCTGACCCCACAGATCAGCCGAGGGCTACTCGGCGGGGTCGATGTCGTGCTCGTGGGCCTTGTGGCGCCAGTAGCCGACGAGGGAGACCTGCTCCTTGGGGAGGCCCCAGGTGTCGCGGACGTGGCGGCGGACCTGGGTGACGGCCCGGGACTCGGCGCCACCCCAGACGTAGGGGGTGCCCGACGGCTGGGGGAGGGTGCGGACGGTGTCGGCCAGAGCGGTGGTGGTGCCGGTCTCGGCGCCGTCGCGGTGGAGCCAGGTGATGGTGATGTGATCACCGGAGGGGAGGTCCTGGCGGACGGACTCGTCGTCGACCTCGGCCACCACCTGAATGGGGGCGTCGCCCGCCAGGGTCTCGAGGATCACGGCGACGGCGGGGAGGCCGGTCTCGTCGGCGACGAGCAGGTACGAGTCGGTGCCCTCGGGCGGCGCCCACGAGGTGCGGGGGCCCCACAGGGCGACCGGGTCGCCGACCGAGACCCGCTCGGCCCAGGCGGAGGCCGGGCCGGTGTCGCCGTGGAGGACCATGAGGATGTCCAGCTCCGTCGTCTCCGGGTTCCAGCGGCGCAGCGTGTAGTAGGCGCCGACCGGCTGGTCCTCAGGCGCCATGTCCCGCACGGCCTTCCACGAGAAGTCGGCGCCGATGCTCAGCTCGGCGCGCCCAGGGGGTGGCAGCAGCAGGTAGAGGAACGTGTCGGGGCCGACCGGGGCGAAGTCGTTGGCCAGGTCGCCGCCGCGGAACGTGACCTGGCGCAGGTGCGGGTTGATGTCGGCGACCGCGGAGACCGAGGTGAGGAACGTGCGGTAGCCGCCGGCGGTGGCGATGACCTTCTCGACCGACGTGGTGCCCTCCTCGCCCGACTGCTTCCGGGCCTCGATGACCAGGGCGAAGAACAGGAGGAACAGCTCGTCGATGTGGTTCAGCGGCGCGGGTAGCGCGACGGTGCCGGTGGTCTCGCCCTCGGGGCCGGTGAGCCGCAGCTCGAGGCCGTCGAGTGTGACCGACAGCGCCGTGACCTGCGTGGCGTCGCGGCGGTCGCAGAGGATGCGGCCCACGAGCAAGGTGGCGTCGTCGTAGAGCCCGTTGAGGGTCTCGAGGAGCATCGGCTGCTGGCCGGCGAGCTGCTCGGCAAGGCTGGTGGATGCATCGGTCGGCGTCTTCGGCACGGTCTGCTCCTGGGGAACGGTGGGGGGAGGAAGGGGTATTCAGGCGACGGTCTGGGCGAGCTCGTCGTAGAGGCGGATGAGGCCGGCGACGCCGGGGTAGCCGAGGCGGTCGAGCGTCGTGACCTCGTCGGCCTTCACGGCCGGCAGGCCCTGCCAGACCGGGTTGTCCTCGATCTCGGCAAGCGACTCGTCTTCGCCTTCGACGGCCGAGGTCTGCAACATGATCAGCTTGGGCGCCGACAGCAGGCCGAGGTTCTCCAGCGAGAGGTAGACGCGGCCGGCCATGTCCGCCTCCTGGTCCTCGGTCGACGGCGACAGCTCGCAGCCCATGTCCTCGAGGGCGATGGCGACGTTGTTGGGTGCGCTGATCCACGCCGCGGGAGTGGGCCCGCCGTAGATCGTGGCGAGCGAGACCTCGCAGTCATCCGCGGCGGTGCCGGCCGCGGCGGCCTTGGCGGCATCGAGCTCCTCGACCAGCTCCGCAGCCGCGTCCTCGCGGCCGACGATCTTGCCCAGCTCGGTCAGCTCGTCGGCTCCGGTGCCGGTGGGCACGACGATGACCTCGCCCAGTGCTTCGAGCTTCTCCATGCCGACCTGGTCGACGACGTAGTCCAGGGCGAGGACGGTGTCGACGTCGAGGGCCGCGAGCTGCTCGAAGTTGGCCTCGGTGTTCGGCAGGATCTCGATGCCCTCGGTGTCGAAGTCGTCCAGGCCGGACCAACCGGCATCGGCCACGGTGGCGGTGGACGCGACCGGCGTGATGCCGAGCGAGAGCAGGTCGGCGAGCAGGAACTCCTCGCCGAGCGCCAAGACGTTGCCCAGGTCCTTCCCGGAGGCGTCGGACCCGGCGGTGGTCGTGGTGGTGGCCTTGGACGAGTCGGACGAGTCGCTGCCGCCACCGCAGGCGGCGACGCCGACGAGCAGTGCAGCGGTGAGGACGAGGGACGAGACGGTGCGCTTCACGAGGGCTCCTGGGGGTCGACGGGATGGTTGAGATCGGGCAGGGCGACGTGGTCGGCGGCGGCGAGGGCGTCGCGGTGGTGGCGGCCGATGGGCACGACCAGGGGGGTGCCTGAGACCGGATCGGTGATGATCCGGGCATCGAGGTCGAACACCTGCCGGACCAGGTCCTCGGTGACGATCTCGGCCGGCGGGCCCTCGGCCACGATGGCGCCGTCGCGCATGGCCACGAGGTGGTGGGCGTAGCGGCAGGCCAGGTTCAGGTCGTGGAGGACGCAGACGATGGTGCGGTGCTGCTCGCGGTTGAGGTCGCACAGCAGGTCGAGCACGTCGATCTGGTGGGTCAGGTCGAGGAACGTGGTGGGCTCGTCGAGCAGCAGCAGGTCGGTGCCCTGCGCCAGCGCCATGGCGATCCAGACCCGCTGGCGCTGGCCGCCGGACAGCTCGTCGACGGAGCGGTCGGCCAGCTCGGTGGTCTTGGTGGCGGCGAGGGCCTGGTCGACGGCGATCTCGTCTTCCTTGGACCACTGGCGGAACCAACGCTGGTGGGGGTGTCGGCCGCGGGCGACGAGATCGGTGACGGCGATGCCGTCGGGGGAGATGGGCTGCTGGGGGAGCACACCGAGCTTCTGGGCCACCTCCCGGGTGGGGAGGCTGCGGATCTCGTCGCCGTCGAGCAGCACCGAGCCGTGCTTCGGGTTGAGGAGCCGCCCGAGCGCCCGCAGCAGCGTCGACTTGCCGCAGGCGTTGGGTCCGACGATGACCGTGATCTTCGAGGTCGGGATGCCGAGCGACAGGTCGGCGACGATCGTGCGGTCGTCGTAGGCCAGCTTCAGGTGCGACGCCTCGAGCCGGGGCGCGGCACCGGCGACGGCGGGCTCGAGGCCTGGCGGAGAGAGCGCGGGATCCGTGGCGGTCATCCACCCGTTCCGATCTTGTTGGCCCGGGCGAGCAGCCAGAGCAGGTAGGGGGCGCCGACGATCGCGGTGACGACGCCGACAGGGAGCTCGATCGGGCTGAACACCCGCCGGGCGAGGAGGTCGCCGAAGACCATGATCCCGGCGCCGACGAGGCCGGCGGGGATGATGCCGACCGCCCGCTCACCGACGAGCCGGCGGGCGATCTGCGGCGCGACGAGGGCCACGAACCCGACCGGGCCGGCGGCCGCGGTGGCCGCGGCGGCGAGGCCGGCGCCGCTGAGCGTCAGGCCCAGCTTGGAGCGGCGCAGGTTCACCCCGAGGGCGCTGGCGGTGTCGTCGCCCAGCTCCAGCACCCGGAGGTGGCGGGTGCAGACCATGGCGATGGGCACGAGGAGCGCCAGCGCCAGCGAGAGGGGCCGCACGAACTCCCACCCGCGCCCGTTGAGGCTGCCGGTGAGCCACACGGTGGCTCGTTGGGCGTCGTTGAGATTGGCTCGGGTGAGCAGGTAGGCGACGCCGGCCTCCAGCAGGGCGGTGATGCCGATGCCGACGAGCACGAGCCGGTAGCTGGAGATGCCCTGCTTGATGGCGAGCAGGTAGATGGCGACGACCGTGAGCGCGGAGCCGACGAGGGCGGCGCCGGTCGTGCTGATGGTTCCGGACTTCAGCATCACGATGCTGAACACGGCGCCGAGGGCGGCACCCGACGACAGGCCGAGGATGTCGGGGCTGGCCAGCGGGTTGCGGACCATGCGCTGGAAGATCTGGCCCGACACGCCGAACGCGAAGCCGACCAGCACGCCGGTCAGCACCCGGGGGAGCCGGAG
>CAZCVS010000066.1:0-6969 GCA_964501845.1 uncultured Iamiaceae bacterium | reverse complement strand
GTGATGGAGCGGACCACGTGGGGCACGGTGAGCCCGACGAACCAGATCGGCCCGGCTGCGGCGGTGGCTCCGCCGCAGAGCAGCACCACCGACAGGGCGGCCACAGAGCGCACGAACCCGACGCGCTGGCCGAGCGATCGGGCGACGTCCTCGCCGAGCGCCAGCCCGTTGAGGGCGCGGCCGGAGCCGATGGCGAGGACGATGCCCACGACGATGAACGGCGCGACCGAGCCGGCGACGTCGAGGTCGCGGCCGGCCACCGATCCGACGGCCCAGAACCGGTACTGGTTGAGGGTGGCCGAGTCGAGCAGGAGCATCGCCGAGGTGAACGAGCCCATCAGCGCCGACATGGCGGCGCCGGCGATGGCCAGCTTCACCGGTGTGGCCCCGCCTCGTCCCGTAGCGCCGAGGACGTACACGAACGCGCCGGCCGCGGCGGCGCCGGCGAGCGCGAACCACACCAGGCCCGAAGTGTCGGCGATGCCGAACTGCGAGATGGCGATGACCACGAACAGCGCCGCGCCGGCGTTCACCCCGAGCAGGCCAGGGTCGGCGAGGGGGTTGCGGGTCACGCCCTGCATCACCGCGCCGGCCAGGCCGAGGGCGGCCCCGATCATCAATGCCAGGACGGTCCGGGGCAGGCGCAGCTCCCGGACGATGAGATGGTCCTCGAAGGTCCGGTCGTAGTGGAACACGGCGTCCCAGGCGTGGCTCCACGGCATGGACTTGGCGCCGATGGCGATCGAGGCCAGGGCGGCCAGCACCACCAGGCCCAGCAGCAGGAGCAGGCCGGCGCCGAGCGTGATCCCCCCACGGATCCGCGTCGTCGGACGGGCGGGCGCCGGGCCATCAGATGAGGCATCGGGCGAGGCAGCGGTGGGACGGGGGGCGACAGCCGTCATGAGCGGTCCGCGGTCAGGTTAGGGAGCAGGGCTTGTTAAGGACACTTACTATCCGATAGACGGTAGGGCATGACCTCGTCTACGACCAACCGACGCCGAGGGGCCGTGCTCGCGGTTGCCGGCCTCGCTCTCGTCTCGCTCGTCGGGTGCTCGGGGAGCGAGGAACCGCCGACCGCCTCGAAGGGCGAGGCCACGAAGTCCACGGTCACGGCGCCGCCGGGCGAGTGGACGTTCACCGACGATCGGGGCGAGACGATCACGCTCGACGAGGCGCCCACGGTGATCGCGGCGGACGCCGCGACGGCAGGTGGTCTCTGGGAGTACGGCATCGATGTGGACGGCGGCGTGTTCGGCGACATCGTGCTCCCGGACGGCACGCCCAGCCCGGGCATCGGCCTCGCCAGCCCCGACGACTTCGAGTCCGTCGGCAACGCCAACCAGATCAACATCGAGCAGCTCGCCGCCAAGCAGCCCGACGTGATCGTCGGCGCCATGTGGGACGACAAGCAGTTCTACGGCATCGATCCCGAGCAGCTCGACGAGGTCGAGAAGATCGCCCCGGTCATCGGCCTCCGGGTCGACGACCGCCTGGTCACGGAGCCGCTCGCCCGCGTCGCCGAGCTGGCCGTGAGCCTCGGGGCCGACCCCGACGGCAAGCTCGCCGAGGCCGAGGCGGCGTTCGAGATCGCGTCGCAGGAGTTCACGGCGGCCAACGAGGCCCAGCCCGACCTCCTGGCGGCCGCCGTCTCCGGCACCGCCACCGAGATGTACGTGGCCTACCCGCCGAAGTGGCCAGACCTCAGCTACTACCAGGAGCTGGGCATGAACCTGGTCGAACCGGAAGACCACCCGACGGCCGGCGGCTTCTGGGAGACGCTGAGCTGGGAGGAGGCCGGCAAGTACCCGGTCGACCTGGTGCTGGCCGACGGCCGCGGTGGCTCGCTCGAAAGCATCCGCAAGCAGATCCCGGCCGTGGGGCTGAGCATGCCCGCCGTGGAAGCGGACCAGGTCGTGATCTGGCCCGCCGTTCACGCGTACGGCTACGGCGCCTTCGCCGCCATCCTCGACGACCTGACCACGGCCGTGGCCACCGCCGACGCGAGCGTCAACAGCTGACCGACGTCGACCCACTCCCCCCGCCCCTCGATCTCCCCCGAACTTCGTAGGTGAGAGCGCCCAGATGGGCGTTGTGACCTACGAAGTTCGCAACGGGGTGGGGTGGGGTTGGGGTGGGTGGGGTGCTGGGTCGCGTCAGCCGTTGAGGCGGGCGTGGATCGGCTTGTGGGCCTTGTAGAGCCTGGTGAACTCCTTGTAGAGGGGCGCGTAGGCGGCGCGTCCGTCGGGGTCGGGGTGGAACTCCCGCTCGATGGTCACGGCCCGGTTCAGCTCGTCGAGCGTCTGGCGGCCGAGCGCGAGCCACGCCACGAACGCGGCGCCGCGGGTGTTGGCGTGCTGGGGCTCGGCCACGCGGCGGATGACGCGGTCGCACACGTCGGCGTGCATCTGGCACCACAGGTCCGACCGGGCGCCGCCGCCGATGAAGTTCAAGCCGTCGAGCGGGCGCTTGATGAACTTCTCGACGGTGTCGAGCAGCCAGCGGCTGTTGTAGGCCACGCCCTCGAACACCGATCGCACCAGGTCGGGCCGGGTGGTGGTGAGCGACACGTTGTTCCAGCCGCCGCGGATGGTGTGGTCGTCGACGGGGGTCCGTTCGCCGTTGAGCCACGGGGTGAAGATCACGTTCCCCGAGCCGGCTGGTGCGGCGAGGGCCAGCTCGTTGGCCTCGTCCACGTCGCCGATCATCTGGGCCTGATCCCGCAGCCACAGCAGGGCGCCGCCGCCGACTTCGTGCTCGTTGGCCAGGAAGTACCGCCCGGGCACCGCGGAGGGGAGCGCGGCCTGGTTGTGGAGCAGGTCGGTGCGCTTCGTCGGGATGTGGCAGGAGAGCCACGAGCTGGTGCCCATGTAGAGGTGGCCCTCGTAGTCGCCGAGGGCGCCGGAACCGACCACGGCCGAGTGCACGTCGCCGGTTGCGGTGACGACCTTGGTGGCCGGGGTCAGACCCCACTCCTCGGCCACGCCGGGCAGCAGGGTGCCCGTGACCGATGCCGAGGGGACGAGCTCGGGCAGCTGCTGCTCGGTGAGCCCGCACCAGGCCAGCAGCTGCGGGTCGTAGCGGACCTGGGTGAGGTCACGGTTGTCGGTGAGCCAGTGCGCGGTGATGGAGTCGTACGACGCGCAGATGCGGCCGGTCAGGCGGGCGTTGAGGTAGTCGCACGGCTCCAGGAACTTCGCCGCCGTCTGGTACACGTCGGGCTGGTGGTGGCGCAGCCAGAGGATGTGGCCCAGCGGGTCCTTGCCCGAGTGGCTCGGGATGCCGCCGGTCTTGCGGATCCATGCCTTGAGCTTGAAGGCGTCGTAGCCGGCGACGTTGAGCTTCCCGGTGACGAGGTCCTCCACGAACGGGGCGCCGCGCGAGTCCATCCAGATCACGGCGGGGTAGAGGTGCTTGCCCTCGGCGTCGACGGCGACCGTGCCGGACCACTGGCTGGTGACCGACACCGCCACCACGTCCTCGGGTGCCACGTGGCCGCCGTCGAGCAACCGCCGGACGGCTGTGGTGATGGCGGCCCACCATCCGTCGGGGTCCTGCTCCGCGCCGCCGTCGCCCAGCAGCTCCAGTGGCGTCGGCTCGAACTCGTGGGCCGTGATGCGACCCTCCGGCGTGACGAGCGCGGCCTTCGGCCCTCCCGTGCCCAGGTCGATGGCCAAGACGTGCTCGGTTCCCATGTGGTCCTCATCCTCCGGAGCGTCGACGGAACGATAGTGATCGGCCCGCTGCCGCCCGCCACCTCGCCGCGTCGGGTCGATGGGCGCGATGCTGGGCGGGTGGACATCGTGGTGGTGCTCGTCGTCGTGGTGATCCTCGCCGTCGTGCAGATCCGACGCCGGGGCTCTCGGCTCCAGCGGGCCGAGGAGCTGCGCCGCTCCGAGGAGCTCCCGCGGCAGGCGCCACCGGACTGAACCCACGCTGCGTGCTGACTCAACCACGGAGCGATGTGTGCCGATAGGTCTCCTGTGATGGCCCATCTGTCGTGCTCCCGCTGGTCTGCTCGCGTCCTGCTCGCCCTGGCGGTCGGTTCGGGGGCGGTGGCCACCGGTTGCGGCGGGTCCGAGCCGGGGGTGGCCGCCGATGCCGTCCCCACCACCATCGACATCGCCGAGAACCCCGACGGCGGCTCGTTCCGCCTGCTCACCTACAACGTCACCGGGCTCCCGGTGGAGATCTCCGAGGGCCGACCTGACGTCAACCTCCCGGCCATCGGCCCGATGCTCAACGACTACGACCTCGTCCTCACCCAGGAGGACTACGACTGGTGGCAGGCCGACGGGCTCGCCTCGGGGTTCGACTTCGTGAACTACCACGGGCGCCTCCGCGCCGAGGCCACCCACCCGTACCAGTCGCCGCAGCACCCGGGACCGAAGGCGGTCGGGATCGATCTCGCGGAGCGGCCCGACATGGAGCTGGGCGACGGGCTCGGCATCTTGGCCAGCCTCTCGGTCGAGGGCGACGAGCGCGTCCCGTGGGCGGGCTGCTTCGGCGGGTTCAGCCAAGACGACGGCGGCAAGGCCGACTGCCTGGCGATGAAGGGCTTCCAGGTGACGACGCTGACGTTGCCCAACGACGCCGTGGTGCACGTGTACAACCTCAACGCCGAGGCCGGCACCAACCAGCGGGACCAGGAGCTCCAGGCCGCGAACTTCGAGCAGCTGGCCCGCCACATCGCCGAGCACGCCGAGGGCGAGGCGGTCATCGTGGCGGGTCACACCAACTTGGTCCTCGATGACGCCGACGCGGCGAGCAACGACGGCCAGGACCGGCGCATCTGGAAGGCGTTCCTCGACGCTGCGGGCCTGACCGACGCCTGCGAAGCCGGCACCTGCGATGACCAGCTCGTCGACCGCGTCGTCTACCGGTCCGGGGAAGGGGTCGAGCTGACCGCGTCGTCGCAGGCCCCGCGCACGGACCGCTTCGTCGACGACGAGGGGGAGCCCCTCAGCCCGTTCCCGCCGGTCGAGGTCGGGTTCGACTGGGGTCCGCCTCCCGCGGGATGACCGCGGGTGAACGCCAGGCGAACAGCCGGTGCCGGTGGGGTGGCCGTCGGACCGTAGGCTCGCCGCCCATGGACATCCGGGGGACAGGGAAGCGGGGCACGGTCGCGCGGGCGGCGGTGCTGGCGATGGTGCTGGCGGCCGGCGCGACGCTCGCCGCGTGCAGCAGCGATGCGAGCGACGGCGGGGGGAGCGGGCCCGACGGCGGCGGCTCCACGACGGCAGCCGGAGGCGGAGGTGCTTCGGGAGAGTTCAGCGTCCTCGCGTACAACGTGGCGGGGCTGCCGGTGGAGATCTCCAAGGAGCGCCCCGACGTCAACATCCCCAAGATCAGCACCCACCTCGACGACTACGACGTGGTGATGACCCAAGAGGACTTCGACTGGTGGAAGCCAGACGGGCTGGCCTCGGGCATCGACTTCGTCAACTACCACGACCGCCTCCGCGCCGATGCCAGCCACGAGTTCCGCACCGACCAGCACCCGGGTCCCGAGGCGGTCGGGATCGACATCGAGGCCGACCGCCCCAACATGGAGCTCGGCGACGGCCTGGGCGTGCTGTCGGTGTTCCCCATCTCCGACACGGTCCGCGTGCCCTGGGACAGCTGCTTCGGCGAGTTCGACTCGGGCGCGTCGGACTGCCTGGCGATGAAGGGCTTCTTGATGACCCGCCTGGAGCTGGCGGACGGCGTGGTCGTCGACCTGTACAACCTCCACGGCGAAGCAGGCGGCGGCCCCGAGGACCAGGCCCTCCAGGTGGAGAACTACCGCCAGCTGGCGGCGTACATGGCCACCCACAGCGAGGGCCGCGCTGTCATCGTGGGCGGCGACACCAACCTCCACACCGATCCGCCCGGCGACGACGCCCACGAGGACAGCGCCGGTGGCGAGGACCTCGAGATCTGGGAGACCTTCCTCGACGAGCTCGGCCTCACCGACGCCTGCACCGCGACCGACTGCGACGAGCCCGGCCGCATCGACAAGATCGCCTTCCGGTCCGGCGACGGCATCGAGCTCGAGGCCCTGAGCCACGAGTTCCAGACCGAGGTGTTCGTCGACGAGGAGGGCGAAGACCTGAGCGACCACCAGGCGCTCGAGGTCGTGTTCTCGTGGAAGCAGGCGTAGTTCTCGCGGAAGCAGGTCTGGGCCGCCTTCCGCCGCGGTCGCGAAGCTGCAAGGCTTCGACCACATGACCCAGGTCAGCACCCCACCGGCCGGTAGCTCCCGCCCGTCCGACGCGCAGGACGCCATCGAGCTGTCCCACCACCTGTTCCAGGCGGTCTCCGCCGCGGTGCGGGGCAAGGACGAGGTCGTGCGCCTGAGTCTGGTGGCGCTCCTAGCGGGCGGGCACCTGCTCGTCGAGGACCTCCCGGGCACGGGCAAGACGCTCTTGGCCAAGAGCCTGGCGGCCGCCCTCGGCGGGCGGTTCGGCCGGGTGCAGTGCACGCCGGACCTGCTGCCCACCGACATCACAGGGACCTCGGTGTTCTCGCCGGCCGATGGGTCGTGGACGTTCCGCCCCGGTCCGCTGTTCGCCAACGTGCTGCTGGTCGACGAGATCAACCGGGCTTCCCCCCGGACCCAGGCCGCCCTCCTCGAGCCGATGGAGGAGCACCAGGTGACCGTCGACGGCGTGACGCACCGGCTGCCGGAGCCGTTCTTCTGCGTCGCGACCCAGAACCCGCACGGCCAGATCGGCACCTTCCCGCTGCCCGAGAGCCAGCTCGACCGCTTCGCCCTCGTGCTGTCGATGGGTCTGCCGGACCGGGCGGCCGAGCGAGAGATCCTGACCGGGCGCGGCGGGAACGACGTCTACGCCGACCTGGAACCGGTGGCCGACCCCGCCCGCGTCGCCGCGGCCATCGCCACCGTCCACACCGTGTACTGCGCCCCACCGCTCGTCGAGTACGTCCTGGACCTGGTGGCCGCCACCCGGACCCACCCCGATCTCACGG
>CAZCVS010000065.1:0-11202 GCA_964501845.1 uncultured Iamiaceae bacterium | reverse complement strand
CCGGAGCTACAAGTGAGTGACTTGAACGTAACGCTGAAGGTCTGGCGCCAGGACGGCCCGGACGCGGCCGGCAGCTTCGACACCATCGCAGCCGACGGCATCAACGACGAGATGTCGTTCCTCGAGATGCTCGACGTGGTCAACGAGCGCCTGATCAACGACGGCAAGGACGCCATCGTGTTCGACCACGACTGCCGCGAGGGCATCTGCGGCACCTGCTCGCTCATGATCAACGGACAGGCCCACGGTCCGGCCAAGGGCACCGCCACCTGCCAGCTCCACATGCGCAAGTTCCACGACGGCCAGGAGATCGTGATCGAGCCCTGGCGGGCCACGGCGTTCCCGGTCATCAAGGACCTCATGGTCGACCGCTCGGCGTTCGACCACATCGTCGAGGCCGGCGGCTACATCACCGCCGAGACCGGTGGTGCACCCGACGCCAACTTGATCCCGATCCCCAAGCCGGTCGCCGACTCCGCCATGGACGCGGCGGCGTGCATCGGCTGCGGCGCCTGCGTGGCGGCGTGCCCCAACTCGGCCGCCAACCTGTTCACCGCGGCGAAGGTCAGCCACCTCAACCTGCTGCCCCAGGGCCAAGCCGAGCGCTACAGCCGGGTCGAGGCCATGGTCGACACCATGGAGGACTTCTTCGGGTCCTGCACCAACCACGGCGAGTGCCAGGAAGCATGCCCGAAGGAGATCTCGATCGACTTCATCGCCCTCATGAACAAGGACTACCTGGCCTCCAAGTTCAAGAACCGCAAGCTCCTCAGCCGCAGGTAGGCCGAGGCCGCACCGTTCGCACGAGGCCCGCACCGTCACCGGTGCGGGCCTCGCTCGTTTTCGGTGGCGGGACGATCCGGCGTCCTCGGTAGGGTCGGCGGCATGGAGCTGATCCTCGTCCGACACGGTCAACCGGCGTGGGTCACGCCCGAGGGGAAGGGCCGCAACGACCCGGGGCTCACCGATCTCGGACACGCCCAGGCCAAGCGGGCCGCCGACCGCCTCGCGGACACCGAGGACCTTCCTGGGCGCGGCGACATCGACCGGCTCTTCGTCTCCCCCGCCGTGCGAGCGCAGGAGACCGCGGCCCCCATCGCCGCCGCGCTCGAACTGCCGATCGAGACCCACGAGTGGCTGTGGGAGCTGCGCAACCCGGAGCCGTGGGAGGGCGCGCCCATCGAGGAGATCGAGCAGGCGTTCACCGACCTGAACCTGCGGTCGCGGGAGGAGTGGTGGGAAGGCCACCCCGACGGCGAGTCCCTCCGGGACTTCCATCGCCGCGTGACCACCGGCCTGCGCGCGCTGTTGGCGGAGCTCGGGATCACCCCTGCCGCCGAGCCGGGCCTGTGGGATGTGGCCGGCGCCGCGGCCGACGGCAGCATCGACCGGATCGCGGCCGTGGCCCACGGCGGCACCAACTCGACGATCATCGCCCACCTCCTGGGCACCGCCCCGGAGCCGTGGGACTGGGACCGCTTCGCCATGGGACACGCGTCGGTGGCCCTGCTGGCGCTGACGCCCATGGCCGGACACCACATCTGGTCGCTGCGCTCGTTGGGCGACGCGGCCCACCTCGCGGTCGACGACCGCACCTTCTGACCCGCACGGGGGATGTCGTCGTCACCCTTCCGGGTGAGCACCCCGTTTGTGCCGGCACAAAGCCCGAACCGCGTGCGACGCACCGTCCATGTCAGCGGTACGGTCACCAGATGCCGTCCACCACCCCCCGGAGCGCGTGGTCTGCCGCGCTCGCCGTCGCCCTCCTCACCCTCGCCGCCTGCAGTTCGGGCGATGGCGAAGGAGCAAAGGACTCCAACACCACCGAGGGTGCCGGGAAGACGAGCACCAGCATCGTCGCACCCGAGGGCGACGCCATCGAGCGCTACGCCGACTACGAGACCAAGAACTACGACGACCCGGCCCACTGGGTGTGCCGGCCCGATGCCGACGACATCTGCGACGGCAACCTCGATGCCACCATCGTGGAGGCCGATGGCACGCTGACCGTGGAGCCGTTCGAACGAAGCGACGAGCCGCCGGTCGACTGCTTCTACGTGTACCCGACCATCTCGCGCGACGAGGGCGCCTTCAGCGACTGGGAGGCGTCCCCGGACGAGGAGGGCTACGTCACCTTGAACCAGGCCGCCCGCCTCCAATCGGCGTGCCGGCTGTTCGCCCCCGTGTACCGCCAGGGGACGCTCGGCGGTCTGGCCGCTCGCATCGGCGGCACGGCGTCCGATGAGGAGGGCGATCCCTACGGGGACGTCTTGGACGCGTTCCGCACCTACATGGCCGAGGACAACCACGGGCGCGGCGTGGTGCTCGTCGGCCACTCCCAGGGCTCTGGGATGCTCAACCGCCTGATCGGAGACGAGATCGATCCCAACGCCGACGTGCGCGAGCACCTGGTCGGCGCCTACCTCGCCGGCAGCTCCGTGCGCGTGCCCGAGGGCGAGGTCGTGGGTGGCGACTTCGCCGAGGTCCCGCTGTGCACCGAGGAGGGCGAGACCGGCTGCGTGGTCACCTGGGTCACGTTCCGCTCCACCGCACCGCCGCCCAGCGACTCGTTCTTCGGCCGCTCCGAGGGCGAGACGGAGGCGGCGTGCGTCAACCCGGCGGCGGTGGCCGGCGGGTCCGGCGAGCTCGACGCGTACATGCCCGCCAACTCCGAGGCCTCGATCCTCTCCTCGCTCGGCACCACCGCCCAGGGCGCGTCGTGGGTCGACCCGTCGGCCGGCGAGATCACGACCCCGTTCGTCCGCCTCCCCGGGCTGGTCAGCGGAGCGTGCGCAGCCACCGACGGATTCAACTACCTCGCCGCAACCGTCAACCCCGACCCGGCCGGCCCCCGAGCCGACGACATCGTCGGGGACCTCACGCCGCAGTGGGGCCTCCACCTCGTCGATGTGAACCTGGTGATGGGCAACCTGGTCGACGACGTGAAGGCCCAGGCCGCGTCCTACACGGGCGACTGATCGGCCGCGGCGGTACCGTCGATCCATGTGCGACACGCTCGTCTCCCTCACCGATGACGGCGTCCTGTTCGCCAAGAACAGCGACCGGGATCCGAACGAGGCCCAGCTGATCCGCTGGCACCCGGCCGCGGACCACGCGCCGAGCAGCGAGGTGGCCTGCACGTGGATCTCGATCCCGCAGGCGGCCCACACCCACGCCACGGTGCTGTCGCAGCCGTGGTGGATGTGGGGTGCGGAGATGGGGGCCAACGAGCACGGCGTGGTGATCGGCAACGAGGCCGTCTTCACCACCCAGCCCGACGGCGAGACCGCCCTGCTCGGCATGGACCTGCTGCGCCTCGGCCTCGAGCGGGCGGCCACCGCGGAGGCGGCCGTCTCCGTGATCGTCGATCTGCTCGAGCAGCACGGGCAGGGAGGGCCGTGCAGCCACAGCCGGCCGGGGTTCACGTACCACAACAGCTTCCTGGCGGCCGATGCCGACGGCGCCATCGTGCTCGAGACCGCCGGCGACCTGTGGGCCACCGAGCGCGTCGAGGGAGCCGGCCGGTCGATCTCCAACGGGCTCACCATTCCCGCCTTCGCCGCGGCCCACAGCCAGAAGCTGCGCTCGCGCGTCGCCGCGTGCGCCATCCGCCAGGGCCGCACCCAGCGCTCGGCCGAGCGGGCCACCACGCCCGCCGACCTCTTCGCCGCCCTGCGCGACCACGGCACCGACCCGTCGCCCACCTACTCCGTGGTCAACGGCGCGCTCGGCGCACCGTGCGCGCACGCCGGGGGGAAGGTCACGGCCACCCAGACCACCGCGTCGTGGGTCGCGGACCTTCGCGGCGAACCCCTCCACTGGGTGACGGCGACGGCCGCACCGTGCACCTCGCTGTTCAAGCCGCTGCGAGTCGACCAGCCGGCGGCGCTCGACCCGGTCGACGCCCACGCCGCCTACGACGGCGCCGTGCGCTGGTGGCGCCACGAGGAGCTCCACCGCCTGGTCCTCGCCGATCACGCCGCGTCCACTGCTCGCTTCCGCGCCGACCAGGGCCGGACGGAGGCCCGCTGGCTGGCGGACCCGCCCACCACCACGGCGGCGTTCGACCAGGGCGACCGCCTGGAGGCGGCCTGGCTGGCGGATCTCCGCGGCTCGGACCTGCCGGACCGGCGGCCCCGGTGGCTCCGGTCGCTGTGGGACGGATGGGATCGCGCTGCCTCCATGCCGGCGACCCTGCGAGCGGCCTCGTGACCGCCCCGGTCATCGTGGTGGGTGCCGGGCTGGCCGGACTCGCGGCGGCCCGCCGCCTCGTCGGCCTCGGACACGAGGTCGTGGTGCTGGAGGCGCGCGACCGCGTCGGCGGCCGGACCGAGGGCGGCACCACCGCCGACGGCACGCCCGTCGAGCTCGGCGGCCAGTGGATCGGCCCGACCCAGAACCGCATGTACGAGCTGGTCACCGAGCTGGGGCTGGAGACGTTCCCGACCTGGAACGCGGGCGAGCTGGTGGTCCGCCTCGGCGGCCGCCAGAGCCGGATGGGGTCCCAGCGAGGAGCGGTCCCCAAGCTGAACCCGTTCGCCCTCGCCGACCTGGCCCAGGGCCTGGCCCGCTTCACCAGGCTGTCCTCGGCCATCTCGCTCGAGGAACCGTGGAGCTCGGCGCCGGCCGCCAAGCTCGATGGGCAGACCTTCGAGACGTGGATCCGCCGGAACCTGCGCACCAACACGGGTCGGGCCTACTTCCGCATCGCCTGCGAGGCCGTCTTCTCCGCCGAGTCCACGGACCTGTCCGCGCTCCACGCCGCCTTCTACGCCCACTCCGGCACCGATCTCGAGACGCTCCTGTCCGTCGACGGCGGCGCCCAGCAGGACCGGATCGTCGGCGGCTCCATCCGCATCAGCCAGACCATGGCCGACGCCCTCGGCGACCGGGTCCGGCTCGACGCCGCGGTCCGCACGATCGAGCACGACGAGCGGGAGGTCCGCGTGGTGCTGCGCGACGGCGAGGTGATCCGGGGCTCGCGCGCCATCGTCACCCTGCCGCCCACCCTCGCCGGCCGCCTCGACTACGCGCCCGTGCTCCCCTCGTGGCGTGACCAGCTCACCCAGCGGCTGCCCGCCGGGTCGGTCATCAAGCTGTACGCGATCTACCCCGAGCCGTTCTGGCGGGCCGACGGCCTCAACGGGCAGGCCGCGTCGGACGAGGGCCCGGTGAAGGTCACCTTCGACAACTCGCCGCCGTCGGGAACGCCGGGCGTGCTGATGGGCTTCATGGAGGCCAACGACGGCCGCCGCTGGGCGCGCCGGACGCCCGAGGAGCGGCGGGCTGCCGCCATCGAGTGCTTCGTGCGCTCCTTCGGACCGAAGGCCGCCGAACCGGTCGAGTACCTCGAGCGCGACTGGATGGCCGAGGAGTTCAGCCGCGGTTGCTACGGCGCCCACTTCACGCCCGGGGTGTGGACCGCCTACGGCGCCGCGCTGCGGTCACCGGTCGGGCGGATCCACTGGGCCGGCGCCGAGTGCTCCCCCGTCTGGAACGGCTACATGGAGGGCGCGGTCCGATCCGGTGAGACCACCGCCGACGACGTCGCCGCACTCGCCACCTGAATCGGGCCTGACGCCATCTCGAAGGGTCCGCGCTGATGCCCCCGGCGTTGCTGCCACCGCCCGTGAACCCTTGTGCCATCTTGCACAAGGGCCGATCGGCGTAGTAGCGAAGAGCCGTTCTGCGGGGACTTGCTCGCGCCCCGTGCCGCCCGGATGGGCGGTGCGATCGCGGCCTCGGCAGACGCTCCTGTACCCACGCCGAACCCGACGTAAGGATCCACGGTGCACCTGCTCGCAGCCGAAGGCGGCTATCAGTTCTTCATCCTGGGAGGGACCGACAAGGCCCTCCTCTACCTGTCCCTGGCCATCGCGCTCCTCGCGCTGGGCTTCTCCGCGATCATGGCGAAGGGAGTCATCGACTCCGAGGACGGCACGTCGGAGATGCAGGGCATCGCGACGGCGATCCAGGAGGGAGCGATGGCGTACATCACGCGCCAGTTCCGCACCATCGTCTTCATCGTCATCCCGCTGTGCTTCGTGGTGTTCTTCACCTCAGCCGAGATCCTCAAGGACGAGACCAACACCGCGCTCAGCTTCTTCCAGTCGGGCCTGTTCCGGACGCTGGCGTTCATCACCGGCGCCGTGTTCTCCGGCGCCATCGGCTTCTTGGGCATGTGGCTCGCCACCCGCGGCAACATCCGCACCACGGCCGCCGCCACCAAGAGCGACTACCCCGGCGCCCTCAAGGTCGCCATCCGCACCGGCGGCTCCGTCGGTCTCGCCACCGCCGGCCTCGGGCTGCTCGGCGCCACCGTGATCATCTTGGTGTTCCAGAACACCAGCTCGGCGATCCTCGTCGGCTTCGGCTTCGGCGGCTCGCTCCTCGCCCTGTTCCTGCGCGTCGGCGGCGGCATCTTCACCAAGGCGGCCGACGTGGGCGCCGACCTCGTCGGCAAGGTCGAAGCCGGCATCCCCGAAGACGACCCCCGCAACCCGGCCACCATCGCCGACAACGTCGGCGACAACGTGGGCGACTGCGCGGGCATGGCGTCGGACCTGTTTGAGAGCTACGAGGTGACGTTGGTCGCCTCGATCATCCTCGGTGTACCGGCCTTTCAAGCGATCTTCCCTGACCAACCCGCGCTGTGGGCCGCGGGCGCCCTGTTCCCGCTCGGCGCTCGCGCCCTCGGTGTGATCGCCTCGATCGTCGGCGTGTTCGCCGTGAAGGCCACCGACCGGGACACGTCGGCGATGGCACCGATCAACCGCGGGTTCCTGACCGCGAGCGTCATCACGATCGTCTCCACGCTGGTGTTCGCGCTCGTGTACATCGGCAACCCAGAGGGCTCGATCGACTACGTCGGCCTGCGCATGTTCGGGGCGGTCGTGATCGGTCTGCTGCTCGCCCAGGCGGTCAGCCGGATCACCGAGTACTTCACGTCCACCGAGACCCGCCCGGTGCAGGACATCGCCGACGCGACCGCAGGCGGCCCTGCCACCACGGTCCTGACCGGCACCGCGATCGGGCTCGAGTCCGCGGTGTGGGCGGTCGTCGCCATCGCCGTGGCCCTCGGCGCGGCGATCGGCCTCGGCGACGGCAACATCCAGTTCATCTTCTACCTCGTCGCCCTCACCGGCATGGGCATGCTCGCCACCACCGGCGTCATCGTCAGCGAGGACACGTTCGGCCCGGTGGCCGACAATGCTGCCGGCATCGCCGAGATGAGCGGCGAGTTCACCGGTGATGCCGAGAAGGTCATGGTCAGCCTCGACGCCGTCGGCAACACGACCAAGGCCGTCACCAAGGGCTTCGCCATCGGGTCCGCCGTGATCGCCGCCGTCGCCCTGCTCGCCAGCTACATCGAGACGATCGGCCACTCCGCCGACCAGTTCAAGGACCTCGTGTACGCGGCCGGCGAGACGGTGTTCGACAACGTGTTCATCAACGTCGCCGACCCGAAGGTGTTCATCGGCCTGCTGATCGGCGGCTCCGTCCCGTTCCTGTTCTCGTCGCTGGCGATCTCTGCCGTGTCGCGCACCGCCGGCGTGGTCGTGCAAGAGGTCCGCAACCAGTTCGCCGACGGCAAGATCATGAGCGGCGAGAAGCGCCCCGACTACGCCCCGGTGATCGACATCTGCACCCAGGCCTCGCTGCGCGAGCTCACCACCCCGGCCCTGCTGGCGGTGCTCACGCCGCTGGTGATCGGCTTCGGCATCGGCTGGGAAGCGCTCGCTGCGTTCCTCGCCTCGGTCATCGTCGTCGGACAGTTGATGGCCAACTACCTGTCCACCTCTGGTGGCGCGTGGGACAACGCCAAGAAGTACATCGAGGACGGCCACCACGGCGGCAAGGGCTCCAAGGCCCACGAGGCGGCCGTGATCGGCGACACCGTCGGCGACCCGTTCAAGGACACCGCCGGGCCGGCGCTCAACCCGCTGATCAAGGTGATGAACCTGGTGTCGCTGCTCGTGCTGCCGGCCATCCTCAGCCTCGAGGACAACGACGGCGCCCGCCTGGTGATCGCCGCCGCCTGCCTCGTCGTCCTGCTCGGTTCGATCGCCTTCAGCAAGCGCAAGCTCACCGACGTCCTGGTCGCCGCCGAGCAGCACGAACGCGCCGACGTGTGATCGGGCTCGCTGCGCTCGCGTGAGTGGCTGCGGCGCACCGTCGGGAAGCGGTCGACGCCGCGCCCAAGCAGCCGGCTTGGGCGCGGTGCCGTTGCGCTCGGGCGACCGGTAGCGTCGCCGCGTGCTCGCACTGTTCGACATCGAGTCGTGGCTGGAGAACGGCGGCCTGCTGCTGCTGGCTGCGATCGTCTTCGCCGAGAGCGGCCTGCTC
This sequence comes from uncultured Iamiaceae bacterium, assembly GCA_964501845.1. Lineage (GTDB taxonomy): Bacteria > Actinomycetota > Acidimicrobiia > Acidimicrobiales > Iamiaceae > Aquihabitans. The sequence goes on along the minus strand of CAZCVS010000065.1, from coordinate 2,856 downwards.
ATCGGCTTCTTCCTGCCCGGCGACTCACTGCTCTTCATCGCCGGCTTCCTGGCGTCGCACGCAGGTGGGGAGGTGCTGCCGCCACTGCCGGTGGTCGCTGGTGTCGCCTTCGTCGCCGCGGTCGCCGGCGACCAGGTCGGCTACCTGTTCGGCAAGCAGGTCGGCCCGACCTTGTTCGACCGGCCACAGAGCCGCCTGTTCAAGCCGAGCCACGTGGTGAAGGCTCAGGCCTTCTTCGACAAGTACGGAGCGAAGACGATCGTGCTCGCCCGGTTCGTGCCGATCGTGCGCACCTTCGCGCCGATCGTCGCCGGGGTCGGCACGATGAGGTATCGCACGTTCGTGACGTTCAACGTCGTCGGGGCCCTGCTCTGGGCGGTGGGCGTGACCACCCTCGGCTACTACCTGGGCGAGTTCGATTGGATCGAGCGGAACATCGAGGTGGCCCTGGTGCTGATCGTGGTCATCTCGGTGGTGCCGATGTTGATCGAGATCCTCCGCCACCGGCGCCAGGCCGCGGCAGCCCTCGACACCTAGACCGACCAGGCCACAGCCCGATCCGCCGATAGCCTCGGTAGGCCATGCTCAGCAACCTCGCCGACTGGGTCACCGACGTGATCGACCGACTCGGCTACGTGGGCGTCGCCCTGCTCGTCGCCCTCGAGAACGTGTTTCCGCCGATCCCGTCGGAGATCGTGCTGCCCTTCGCCGGGTTCGTCGCCCGCGACGGCCGCGCCACGCTCCCCGGGATGATCCTGGCCGCCACGATCGGGTCGATCATCGGCGCCTGGGTGCTCTACGGGATCGCCGCCGCGGTCGGACCCCAACGGTTCCACGCCTTCATCGTCCGCCACGGCAAGTGGTTCCGCCTGACCACTGCCGACATCACCAAGGCCGAGCGCTGGTTCGATCGCCGCGCGGTGGTCGCGGTCCTGCTCGGTCGGTGCGTGCCGCTGATCCGGTCGCTGGTGTCGATCCCCGCCGGGTTCCGCCGGATGCCCTTTCTCAGGTTCACGCTCTACACCGCGCTCGGCAGCCTGATCTGGAACTCGACCCTGATCGGTGCCGGCTACCTGCTGCGGGAGAACTGGCACGACGTCGAACCGATCCTCGAATGGCTGCAGTACCTCGTCATCGCGGCGATCCTCGGCGCCATCGGCTGGTTCCTCTGGCGCCGGGTCCTGTCCCCTGCCGCCCGCCGCACCGCCAGCTCCGAGGTCGACACCTCCCCCACGGACTGACCGCCTGTCAGGCGGTGACGAAGTCGATGAGGCGCTCGACGGCACCGACGAGCTCGGGTTCGAGATCAGCGTAGGACGTCACCCGATTGCGCAGTTTGGGCCAGAACCCCTCGACGGTGGTGCCGAGAGCGGCGCAGAAGCCCTCCTTCCACGGCACGCCGCGAGGGACGTCGGGCCAGGCCTGCAGACCGAGCGCTCTCGGGCGGATGCCGGCCCAGACGTCGATGAAGGGATGCCCGGTCACGAGCACGTCGGGCCCGCGCACGGAGGCGGCCAGGCGGGCCTCCTTCGAACCGGCGACCAGGTGGTCGACCAGCACGCCGAGACGTCGACCGGGCGCCGGCGCGAACTCGGCCACCAAGCTCCCCAGGTCGTCGATGCCGTGCATCGGTTCGATGACGAGGCCCAACTCGCGCAGGTCGTCGCCCCAGACGTGCTCGACCAGCTCGGCATCGTGCTTGCCCTCGACCCAGATCCGCCCGCCCATCGCCACCTTGGCCGAGATCTGACCTGTGGCGATGGAGCCGCTGGCGGTCACCTTGGGCGCCTTGACCGTGGGCGCTGCGGCGGGCCGCACCAGCGTCACGGCTCGGCCGTCGACCCGGAAGGCGCCGTCCACCCAGCCGAAGTGGCGTTGCTGGCCGTTGCGGTCGCGCAACGTGATCGCTTCGAACGTCATCTTCACCACGTCACCGCAGAAGCCCGACGCCCGGTGCTCCACCACCATGCCGGCCGCGGCGGTCACGCTCGGGAACGTCGGGCGGGTCCGCTGCTCGGCGAACTCCTCGAGGATGTCGCGCTCGTACGCCATGCCGTCCAGCATGGCGTACGAGCTGCGCCGACGCGTGATGAAGCTGGCCCGTACGCGCCTGACCAGTGCCGCGGGCGCAGCGAGCTCAGCCGGGGATCGAGCCGAGCTTGCCGGCCTGGTAGTCCTCGAACGCCTGCACGATCTCCTGCTTCGAGTTCATGACGAACGGGCCGTACTGCACGACCGGCTCGCGGATCGGCTGGCCGCCCATGACGTAGAGCTCGAGCGTGCCCGAGCGACCGTCCTGCTGTGCGTCGGCGGCGACATGGATCGTGTCGCCAGCACCGAGGACCGCGAGCTGGCCCTCGCCCAGCGCCGCCGACCGATCGCCGACCGTGCCCCTCCCGGCCAGCGCGTACACCAGAGCGTTGTGACCCGGGTTCCACGGCAGATCCAGTACGGCGCCCGGCTGCAGCGACGCGTGGACGATCGTGATCGGCGTGTAGGTCGAGCCGGGGCCCTGCACCGAGTCGACCGACCCGGCGATCACCCGCACCAGCGATCCGCCGTCGGCGGAGCGGGCGAGCCCGACTTCGGAGGCCCGCAGGTCCTGGTAGCGCGGTGCGACCATCTTGTCCCGTGCCGGCAGGTTGACCCACAGTTGCAGGCCGTGGAAGAGGCCGCCGCTGACGACCAGTTCCTCCGGCGGCACCTCGATGTGGAGGATGCCCGCTCCGGCGGTCATCCATTGCGTGTCGCCATCCTTGATCCGGCCACCCCCGCCATGGGAGTCCTGGTGCACGAACTCGCCGTCGATGATGTAGGTGACGGTCTCGAAGCCGCGGTGCGGGTGCCACGGCGTGC
>CAZCVS010000064.1:0-11236 GCA_964501845.1 uncultured Iamiaceae bacterium | reverse complement strand
TGGCGGCGTCGACGCCGTCGACCATGTGGTCGGCCAGCGGGAGCAGGACCTCCTCCTGGAGGAACTTGAACCCGGCCGCACCGCGGGCGTCGTCGCGCCGCTCCCCCGCCTCGGCCACGTACGCCGCCACCTCGTCGGGGACCGCGGAGAAGAACGTCGCCCCGGCGGGCAGCAGCACCTCGGTCACCCCGGGGACCCCCGCCCACGCCACCTCGTGGCCCCGTCGCTCCAGCTCCCGCGCCACCCCGATCGTGGGGTTCACGTGCCCCGTGAACGGCGGCACCACGAACAAGAACCGACTCACGTCACCCCACCCCCTCAACCCCGCCAGCCCGAACTTTCGACGTTCGTGGTTGCACACCAACCGCTCGCATCGAAAGTTCCGTGAGGTCGCCCGAACCTCCCACCCCGCCAGATCGAACTTTCGACGTTCGTGGTTGCACACCAACCGCTCGCATCGAAAGTTCGAGATAGGTCAGCCGGGTGGGGTGCACGGTCAGCTGACTCGGGCGAGCCAGGCGAGGGCTCGGTCGCGGACGAGGGCGCTCTGCTCGGTGAGCAGGGAGTGGCTGCACTCGGGGATGATCTCGAGCTCGCAGCCCGGGACCTTGGCCTTCAGCTCCAGGGCGCGGTCCATGATGTCGGTCTCGGCGCCGTACATGGCGTAGGTGGGGCAGGCGATCTCCGGGAGCCAACCGATGGGCTCCTCGGCCTGGAGGTCGTCGATCAGCGAGGTCTCCATGAGGAACTTCTCGCTGCGCTTGGCCATGCGGGAGAGCTTGCGGTCCGCGTTCTCGCTCAGCCAGTCCTGCACGGCATCCTCGTCGAGACCGAAGGCAGCCAGGGCCAGGGACCCGGCCATCTGCTCGCCCCAGCCCTCGACCGCGAAGTGGGCTTCGATCAGGAACAGGCTCGCCACCCGCTCGGGATGGCGGTGAGCCAGCGCGAGGGAGACCACGCCGCCGAAGCTGTTGCCGAACAGGTGGACGGGCTCGGTGATGCCCCACAGGTCGAGCAGGGCGACGAGGTCGTCGACGTTGTCCTCGACGGTGTACCCCGCCTTGGGCATCTCGCTGCGGCCGTGGCCGCGGAGGTCGTAGAGGTGGACGTCCGCGCTCATCGCGATCGGGTTGGCGAGGGTGTAGTACCAGCTCGACAGGTTGTCGATGACGAGGCCGTGGAGCATGACGACCTGCGGCCGGACGCCGGTGTCGTCACCACCGGTGAGGTGCTGGGTGTGGAACGCCAGGCCGTTGGCCTGCTCGACGGGCACTACGCCACGGTGCCGGACGGGCCGGACGCGTTGGCCGCCACGAAGTCGACCAGCTGGCCGACGGTGAGGGCGATGATGTCGTCGAGCTCCATCTCGGCCAGCCAGCTCACGAAGTCGACCTGCTCGCCGTAGGTCTCGAGCAGCTTCTCGGAGAGAGCGACGAACTCGATGGACTCGAGCTGGAGGTCCTGGTCGAACGACGTCTCCATGGTGAGCGGGCCGTCGAGCAGCAGGTCATCGCCGATGACCTCGACCAGGATCTGCTCCAGGTCGGCCAGCACGCGCTCGGGGGTCACGGTCTCGGGCATGGTCATCCTTCCTTGCGTTCGTCGTGCTCGTTGCGTTCTGCGGGTGCGTTTGGTCCGTCTGAGGTCTCGGTCCAGGCCACCACGTGGTCGGTGCCGAGACGGGCGGTGCCGATCCAGCGGTCTCCGATTCGTAGCCGATCGCCGTCGACCTCGACCACCTTCCAGTCCTTCGGACGACCCTGCATCCCGGTGCCGGCCGCCTTGGCTGCTGCCTCCTTGGCCGCCCACCACCGGGTGAGCTCGACGTCGCGAACGGACTGGCGGTCGATGTCGGGCAGCGCCTCGAACCGGGCTCGCTCCTTCTTGGAGAGGGCGGCCAGCTCGAAGCTGTCGGGGCGGTCTTCGATGCGCTCGATGTCGATGCCGACATCGAGCCCGCGCGCCGCGATGGCCACGCCGAATCCGCCGGTGTGGGCGATCGACACCCGCACGTCGCTGCCGTCGGGCGAGGTCACGTGGGGCGCGCCCTCGGCGTCGTTCGAGACGGTCACCTCGACCGGGAAGACGCGGTCGCTGCTTCCGGTGCGCCACAGCAGGTCGCGGACGGCGTCTTTCGCCGCGATGCGGCCGAGCAGCCAGGTGCGCTGGACGTTCGGGTTGCGGGCGTCGTAGTCGGACCGTTCGGCCATCCCGAGGAACCGGCGCATGACCACGTCGCGCGACGCCGAGTCGGGCCAGCCCTCGGTCACGAGGACCCACCCGCCCTCTTGGGGCTCGGCGAGGGTCCGGTCGTGCGGCTTGCGCAGCAGGGTGAACAGGCGGTCGTCGCTCTGGAAGCGGCGGTCCTCCCAGCCCTCGATGCGGCACCAGACCACATCGTCGACCGTGAGCTCCAGATCGGCCCGCACGACGACATCGCCGATCTCGGTGGCGTTCACCACGCAGCGCACGACCGTGCCCTCGGCGGGGTGGGGGCCGTAGAAGCTGATCCGGTCGATGCTGGTGGGCAGGACGAGGCGGTCCTTGTCCACCCGCTGGGCGAGCCAGAACCCAAAGAGCTGGCCGGCGTTGTCGAGCAGCGAGCCCGGGAAGTCCTTGGTCTCGAGCAGGCCGCTCGCCCCGTCGTCGCCGAACTCGTCGAACGTCAGCAGGCCCTGGTACGCGGGGCCGTGGAACAGGTGGCGCTCGTCGTAGAGCGTCTCGGGGGTGCACGGGCAGGGGATCTCGCCGTTCACGGCGACGGCTTGGGGCGCGGGAGGCTCGGGGTAGCTCGGCGCCACCACGACCGTGGCCCGGGCGTGCTTGTCGATCGACGCCTTGACGCTGGTCTCGCCGGTCGCCGGATCCGCTCCGTCGCCGTCTCGGCTCGCCCGCACGGTCACCGCGGTCGGCGGATGGACGGTGAGCCACTTGAACGCCCGGATGGCCTCGACCCGCGTCGCCACCGTGCCCGGCACCAGGTCCTCGGCCGCATGCTGGAGCATCTCGATGATGGCGGTCATGGGCACGAGTGGGAAGAGGTCATCGACCACCGGCCAGCCCACCGGCTGCTCGTAGAACGCGTGGTCCAGCCAGTACGGCTGATCCGCCACCGACAGGTGGTGCACCGTCTCCTTCAGGCTCGGCCGCACCTCGACCGCTCCACCCCCCTGATCGAACTTCGTAGGCGAGAGCGCCGGTTCGGGATCTCTCACATGCGAAGTTGTGGTGGAGTGGACGGTCCGTGGCGTCGCGAGTGAACGCTTGGAGTCGCGGGCGGCGCGGAGGACGTCGAGGGCGGCGGCCGATGCGTCGGCCAGGCCACCGCGGAACTCGTCGATCAGCGGCCCAGGGGCGTCGAGGTCGGCCCAATCGGCATCGTCGGGGCGGTTGGCGACCGGCCGGTCGAGCGGCGTCAGGTCGCGAACCAGACGGGAACCGAGCACGAGCGGCTGACCCCCAACCCCACCCCTTGCGAACTTCGTAGGTGAGAGCGCCGGTTCGGGCGCTCCCGCATACGAAGTTCGAGCGGTGGAAGTGGTTGGGTCGGCGACCCTGTGGCCGAGGGGGGCGAAGTCGACATCGTGGCCGACGGACCAGAGGGCGGCGGCGACGCGGCGGAGCTGGTCGGTGCCGGTCGCCTTGGCGGTGTTGGCCGAGATGGTGAGGACGTCCTGATCGCGGAGGGTGTCGTCGATGAACCCGAGCAGCGAACCGGTGCCGACCTGGACGAACGTGCGAACGCCGTCGGCGTAGAGGGCCTCGGCCAGCTCCCGGAAGCGGACGGGCTCGACGAGGTGGCGGCCCGACAGCTCGGTGATGCCGGCCGGGTCGTCGGGGTACGGGGCGACGGTGGTCGCGGACCACATCGGCACGGCCGGGACCGCGAGCGGGATGCCGGCGAACTGCTCGCCCATCGACGCCACGAACGGGGCGAACAGCGGCGAGTGGAAGCCGGAGCGAAACGGCAGCTCCTGGGCCAGGATCTTGCGCTCCTTGGCCCGCTCGACGGCGACGGCCATCGACGCGGCCGGAGCGCAGATCACGCTCTGGTGCGGGCAGTTGTCGTGGGAGACGTAGGCGTCGTCGAGGCCGTCGACCAGCGCCTCGGCCACCTCCACCCCCGCACCGAGGGCGGTGAACACCACGTCGGACACCTCGATCGAGCCGGGTTGGAGGCCGTCGAGGAACTCGTCGACGTAGGAGGTCGGGATCTGGCCCGACACGATCTGGCCGGTCCACTCGCCCAGGCTGTGACCCGCGGCCAGGTCGGGCCGGATGCCGATGCGTTGGAGCGCCTCGTCGAGCAGCAGACCGACCTGGACGATGCCGCGACCCTGGCGCTCCAGGGGCGGAACACCCTCGGCCAAGCCGTCCCACGCGATGCCGAGCTGCTCGGCCACGTCGTCGACCCGCGGCTCGAACACCGGCTCGACCCCGGGGAACAGGAAGGCGACCTTGCCGCCGCGGATGCCGGAGTCGTCGCCCGGCTCGAACCACACATCGTTGCGACCCCGGAACGACGTCCCCCGCTCCAGCACCTTGCGAGCCAGCGTCAGCCGCCGCTCGTTCGGCCCCACGATCGCCAGCCGAGCCGGACCCTCGCTCGGACCGGGCACGGCAAGCAGGGCCCGACCGGGCTCCCACCCATCGAGCTGCGCCAGCAGGTCGACAGCGTCCCGCCCCGCGAGCAGCAGCACCTCCTCGGTGGCATCAGAACTTGTCGCCGTACGACTTCCCTCACCAGTCGTTTGACGACGAGAAACGTCCAGTTCTCCCGCCGCATCGGCACCTGTCGTCGAACGACTTTGCTGAGCAGTCGTTTGACGACGAGAACTGATCGCGCCCTCGCGGGTCGAGGGGTGCTCGGTGAGGACGACGTGGGCGTTGATGCCGCCGAAGCCGAAGGCGTTGACGCCGGCGGTGCGGGCTCCGCCGGCCGAAGTGTCCCAGGGCTCGGTCTCGGCGATGAGGCGGAAGCGAGTGTCGACCAGGGCCTCGTTGGGCTCGTCGACGTGGAGGGTGGGTGGCAGCTCACCGTGGTAGATCGCCAGCGCCGCCTTGGCCAGGCCGGCGGCACCCGCGGCGGGCATGGCGTGGCCGATCATCGACTTCACCGAGCCGAGGCCGGCACGGGGCGACGAGCCGTAATCTGCGCCGAACACCGCTCGCAGCGTCTCCAGCTCGGTGCGGTCGCCCACGGGGGTCGCGGTGCCGTGGGCCTCGATCAGCCCGACCGTCGCCGGGTCCAGCCCGCTCGCCGCCCACGCCTGCTCCACCGCGAGCACCTGACCCTCCGGACGGGGGTTCATCAGCGATGCGCCGGCGCCGTCGGACGCCACGCCGGTCCCCTCGATGACGGCGTAGATGCGGTCGCCGTCCCGCTCGGCGTCGGTCACCCGCTTCAGCACGAAGATGCCGGTGCCCTCGCCGACGAGGATGCCGTCGGCGTCGCGGCTGAACGGGCGGATCACCTCGGTGGGCGACAGGGCGCGGAGCTGGCAGAACACGCTCCACAGCGTGAGGTCGTGGCAGTGGTGGACGCCACCGGCCAGCACCACGTCGGATGCCCCCGAACGCAGCTGCTGGACCGCGTGGTCGACGGCGATGAGCGACGACGCGCATGCCGCGTCGACCGTGTAGGCCGCGCCCCGCAGGTCGAAGCGGTTGGCGATGCGAGAGGCGGCGAGGTTGGGGACCAGCCCGATCGAGCTCTCCGGTCGCTCGGGTCCGAGGCGGTCCTGGAACTCGGCCTTCACCTGAGCCAGGCGGTCCTCGTCGAGGTCCGGGACCAGCACCCGCAGGGCTTCGACCAGTTGCTGGGCGGTGCGGACCCGTTGATCCAGCCGGGCGACGCCATCGCCGATGTAGCCGCCGCGGCCCAGCACGACGGAGATCTTCGCCGGGTCGGTGCGCTCGTGCGGGTTGCCGGCGTCGCCCAGCGCGGCGGACGCGGCCGCCAGGGCGAGCAGCTGATCGGGCTCCACCGAATCGACCGCGTTGGGCATGATCCCGAACGCCAGCGGGTCGAACGTCGCCAGGTCGTCGACGAAGCCGCCGCGCCGGCAGTAGAAGCGGTCCGCGTCCTTGGCGTCGGCGTCGAAGAAGACCGGGTCCCAGCGCCCCTCGGGCACCTGCGAGGTCGCATCGACCCCGCCGCGGATGTTCGCCCAGAAGCCGTCGATCGTCGGCGCCCCCGGGAACAACCCCGCGATCCCCACGATCGCGATCCCATCCTGCTCGTGATCGCTCATCGCCCGCTCACCATTTGGGTCAGTACCCCGCCGTCAGGGCTGACAACTGACCCGAATCCAACGAGTCGGTCGATTTGGGTCACTACGCCGCCCGTTGGACGGTCAAGTGACCCAAATCGGGTGGGATGGATGGGGGGCACGGGGGGCCTAGTCGGTGGTGGTGGGGCGGCCGACGAGGTCGTCGGCGGCGGCGTGCTCGAGGGGCGGGCCGAAGGCCTCGGGGGCGCCGCGCATGACCACGAGCTGGGCCGGGCCGGAGCCGGCGCCGATCTCGTGGAGCAGGGCCATGACGCCGTCGTCGGGGTCGACGAGGCCGATGCCGCGGCGGGCGTACTCCCGCTCCAGCTCGGGCGACACCATGCCGCCGCCGGCCCACGGCCCCCAGTCGATGCTGATGACCCGACAGCCGTGGTGACCGTCGTGGTGGCGGGCGAGGGCATCGAGGGCGTCGTTGGCGGCGGCGTAGTCGGTCTGGCCCCGATTGCCCACGACTCCGCTGATCGAGCCGAACAGGACGACGAACCGCAGCCCGAGGTGGACCCGGTCGAGGATGGCGCGGGCCCCGTCGACCTTGGTGCCGAACACCCGGTCGAAGCCCTCCGCCTTCTTGTCCCGGAGGAAGTGGTCATCGAGGACGCCGGCACCGTGGATGACGCCATCGAGGCGACCGAACCGCAGCTTCACGTCGTCGAGCAGCTCCCCGAACCCCGGCGACCGGACGTCGAGCGCCACGTACTCGACCTTGGCCCCGAACGACTGGAGCATGGCGATCGACGCCCGCATCTCGCGGTCGGCCTCGATGCGGTTGCACGCCTGCTCGATGTCGTGGGGCTTGGTGAGCTCGCCGATCTCGAGCAGGGCTCGGCGCAGGGCGTTGCGGTCCGCGGCACCGGCGGTACGGGGGTCTTCGTCGTCGGCGGGCAGCGGCGAGCGACCCACGAGCACGAGCGTGCAGGGTTTGGCTCGGGCGATGCCCTCGGCGACGCGGGCGGTGATGCCACGGGCGCCGCCGGTCACCACCACGACGGCATCGGGACCGAGCCCGAGGTCCCCGTGGATGGACAGGTCGCGGGCCTCGCCGACCACCTGGGTGGAGCGCTGACCGCCCGCCCAGGAGAGGGCGGCGGGCGCATCGAGGTCCAGCATCTCGTCGACGAGGCTCTCGGCCAGCGGGGTGAGGTCGCCGACCAGGTCCGAGGCGTCGATGGCCACCGAGCGGATGAGGGCGTCGTGGCGCTCCCGGGCGGCCGAGCGCATCAGGCCGGGCACACCGGTGGGCGTCCCGTCGGGGTGGATCGGGACCGTGACGGCGACGGCCCGGCGGGCCTCGCCCAGCAGCGCGGGCTGGAGGTCGGCGAAGACCGTGCGGGCGTCGGCGCCGCCGTCGAGGAGGGTGGTCGAGAGGTCGACGACCGCGTCCAGGGCGGCAAGCTGCTGGAGGCGTGCATCGCCACCGGAGACGATCTCGGTGACGTTGGCGCCTCGCTCGATCAGCGCAAGGGTGACGGCGCTGGTGAGACCGGGGTGGCCGGCGATGACACCGGTGGCCACCGCGTGCAGGTCGCCGAGGGCGACGGCCGGGCCGAGCAGCTCGGTGCGGACCTCGAAGCGCTGGGCGGCGGACGGCAGCTCGGGGTGGGCCTCCGCGGCCTCGGCCCCGGCGGCGACCGCCGCCGCGGCGACCGCGGTCGACGACCCGCTGGCCGCGCCGTTCGACACGGCTGGCGACCCGTCGGCGCCCTCGGCCGCGAGGCCCTCGATCCACTCGACGATGCCGCGCAGCGACTTGTGCGATGCCAGCTCCTCGACCATGTCTTCGTCGACCGCGGACTCGTCGAGCCCGCCGAGGCCGATGCGCTCGGCCAGTTCGCCGACGATCTCGATGCGCTTGATCGAGTCGATCGACAGGTCGGCCTCGAGGTCCAGGTCCGGATCGAGCATCTCGACCGGGTAGCCGGTGCGCTCGCTGACGATGGCCTGGACCGCCTTGAGCAGCTCATCGCCCGACAGCGCCGGCTTCGCTTCGGCCGCGCCCGCCTCGACCGCCGCATAAGCCGCTACCGGGACCGGGGCCGGGGCGACCGGCTGAGCGGTGACGGCGATGGGCGCAGCGGCAGGGTCGAGGGCGTCGTAGGTCGCCGTGACCGGCACGTTCGAACCGAGGTAGCGCAGCATCACGTCGCGCTCCGCCGCCACCTGCTGGCGCACGTTGCGGAGGTACTCGAGCACCACGGTGCTGGCGTCGTCGTGTGCGGAACCCATGGTCGAGAACCCTTCGAGGTCGAGTGCGGGAAGCGTGTTGGCGGGCTGGAGGCTGTTGCGCAGGACGGTGCCGTCCGCGGTGCGGATGAAGGCGCCGTCGATCTGCCAGCCCGGTGCCTTGACGGGGAGCGCGGCCAGGTCGGCGGGCTCGGCTCGGCCCTCGAACAGGACGTCGGTGGCGACGGGCACCCCGAGGGCCGCCAGCTCGGCGAGGGCCCGGAGGAAGCGGCGGACCCCGTGCTCCCCGGCCACGTCGGTGGCGACCATGGCATGGGGCCGGTCACCCAGGATCTTGCCGACCTGCTGGGTCAGCACCCGGCCGGGCCCGGCCTCGACGAACACGCGAGCGCCCGCGGCGTACATGGACTCGACCTGGTCGACGAAGCGCACGCCGGTGGTGACCTGCTGGGCGAGCAGGTCGGCGACGGCGGAGGCATCGTCCTTCGGGTACGGCGATGCGGTCACGTTGGACCAGACGGGGAAGCTCGGCGCGTCGGCATCGACGCTGGCGAGCTTCTCGGCCAGCAGTTCGCCGGCGAGGCCGATGACCGGCGAGTGGAAGGCGCAGGCGACGGGGAGCACCTTGACCTTGGTGCCGCTGGCCTCGAGCGCCGAGGCCGCGGCCTGGACCGATGCGGTGGGTCCGGAGATCACGGCCTGGGTGGGCCCGTTGTGGTTGGCGAGCACGACGTCGGGCCACTCGGCCAGGCGCTCGGCCACCTGCTCCCGGGTCAGCTCGACCGCGGCCATGGTCCCGGGGTCGCCGCCCGAGCGCTCGACCGCATCGAGGATGGCGTCGCCGCGGGCGGCGGACAGGGCGAGCAGCGTGGGCTCGTCGAACGAGCCGGCCGCGGCCAGCGCGGCGAGCTCGCCGTAGCTGTGGCCACCGGCCAGCGCCGGCTCGACGCCGACGGAGCGCAGCAACCGGGTGATGGCGAGCGAAGCGATGCCGAGCGTGGGCTGAGCCACATTGGTAGCGGTGATGGCGGCCTGCTGGACGGCGCGCGCGTCCTTGCCGAACGCGGTGGGCGGGAACAGCGCGTCGAGCCACGGTTCGGCGTGGCCGAGCAGGTCGCTCAGGCCGCCGAACGTGACGAACAGGTCAGCGGCCATGCCCGGCCGCTGCGAGCCTTGACCGGGGTAGAGGAACGCCACCGTGGGCGCCTCCCCGTCGACCGCCTCGGGCGCGGCGACGAACACGCCGTTGCGGGCGTCCGCGGTACCGGCCGCCGCGAGGTCGAGCTTGGCGGCGAGGTCGGCGAACGAGTCGGCCACCAGACTGATCTGCACCGGCGACGACCCGCCCGACCGGCTCACGGCAGCGGCGACGTCGCGCAGGCGGTGGCGCTGGCTGTGCGGGTCCGACGATGCGATCGAGGCGACGGTCGAAGCCAGGTCGGTGACCGAGGCGACCGCGTCGGCCACCGTCGCCGCTCGGAACAGGAACAGCTCGGCCGGCCACTGCTCGACGCCGTGCTGCGGTGCGTCGTCGCCGTCGTAGGAGGAGATGACGGTGTGGAAGTTGGTGCCGCCGAAGCCGAACGCGCTCACGCCAGCCAGGCGCGAGGAGCCCACCCAGGGACGGGCGGCGTCGATGAACCGGAACGGGCTGGTCTCGGCGTCGTAGTAGGGGTTGGGCTCGACCAGGTTGGCGGTGGGGGGCAGCACGCCGTGGTGCACGGCCTTGGCCGCCTTGATGAGCCCGGCCAGGCCGGCGGCGCACTTGGTGTGGCCGATCTGGCTCTTGACCGAGCCGAGCACGACGTTGCCGACGGGCACGCCGGCCTCCTCGAACACCTCGGTGAGCGTGGCCATCTCGGTGCGGTCGCCGACGACCGTGCCGGTGCCGTGCGCCTCGACCAGTCCGACGTTGGCGAGCTCCCGGCCGGACTGCTGGAGGGCGCGGTGCACGGCGCGCTGCTGGCCCTCCTTGCGGGGGGCGGTGAGCCCGAGGTGGCGGCCGTCGGAGCTGCCGGCCACCGCGTCGACCAGGGCGTAGATGCGGTCGCCGTCGCGCTCGGCGTCGACCCGGCGCTTGAGCACGACGCAGGCGATGCCCTCGCCCAGCGCGATGCCGTCGGCGTTGGCGTCGAACGTGCGGCAGCGACCGGTGGGCGACAGCGCGTGCACCGAGGCGAAGAGGAGGTAGTCGTTGAGCCCGTTGTGGAGGTCCGCGCCACCGCACAGCACCAGGTCGCTGGTGCCCGAGCGCAGCTCCTTGCACGCGGCGTCGAGCGCGGCGAGCGACGATGCGCAGGCGGCGTCGACCGTGTAGTTCACACCGCCGAGGTCGAGCCGGTTGGCGACCCGTCCCGCGATCACGTTGGCCAGCACCCCGGGGAACGAGTCCTCGGTGAGCGACGGCAGCCAGTCCTCCAAGCCGGCAGGGACCGAGCCGAAGATCTGCGGGAGGAAGGCCCGGATGCCGTAGGCGCCCGCCAGCTCGTTGCCGCTCTCGGCACCGAAGACGACCGAGGCCCGGCTGCGGTCGAACTCGCGATCCGCGTACCCGGCATCGGCGAGTGCTCGGGAGGCGACCTCCAGCGACAGGAGCTGCACCGGCTCGATCGCGGCGAGCGAGGCCGGCGGGATGCCGTAGGCCAGCGGGTCGAAGCCCACCGGGTGGAGGAAGCCGCCCCAGCGCGACGGCGTCTTGCGCCCGGCATCCTTCGTGAAGGCGTCGGCGTCGTAGTACTTGGCGACGTCCCAGCGCTCGTCGG
>CAZCVS010000063.1:0-11307 GCA_964501845.1 uncultured Iamiaceae bacterium | reverse complement strand
CGGGACGAGGTTGCCCTCCTCGTTGAACACCGGGACGACGACGGACAGGACCGGCGGCTCCTCCGCGTCCTCCGCAGCGCAGGCTGCAGCGGTGTCGGCCGCCTCCATGCGCGTCACCAGATCGAGGAAGCCGGAGACCGACAGCTGGGCACCCTCGGCGGCGTCGAGCGCCGAGGACTCGCCGGCGACGAACGAGCGCAGTGCGGCGCGCTCCGCCGCCGCAGCCTCGAGACCGTCCACCATCGGGGCGGAGCATAGACCGGCCCCCTCCGACCCCTTCCCCAGGGCGGACACCGCTCCTGCCTCCGGGCCCGCCGGCCCGGGGCGAGGAGGATCAGCCCTGGGCAGCCGCCACGGCCGCGTCGAACTCATCGGTGGAGAGCTCGCCGCTGGCTCGAGCCACGACCTTCCCGTCGGCGTCGACCACCACGAAGTACGGGAACGAGGACAGGCCGAAGGCCTGGGCCGCGCTGCTCGCCTCATCGTCGGCCAGCACCGGGGCGGACCAGCCCTCCTCGTCGAGCCACTCCTGCGGCGGGTAGTTCTCGGCGCTGGGCTGCACCGAGGTGGACACGGTGAGGAGCTCCACGTCGTCGGGCATCGGGACGTCGTCGAGGTGCTCCTTCAGACGGGGGATCTCGCGCTGGCAGTGGGGGCACCAGTGGGTGACGAACAGGATCACCTTGGCCTGGCCGTCGTCGCCGGAGATGGTGATGTCGTTGCCGTCGAAGTCCGTGCCCGTGATCGTGGGGATGGTCATGCCCACGGCCGGGTCCTCGGCGAGGGCGGCGTCGTACACCGGCAGGCCGGTGGTGCCACCGCTCTCGCCCGGGGTGGAGCCGTCGGTGGTGGACGACCCGTCGCCCACCTGGACCGACCCGGTCTGGCCCTCGACGGGATCGTCGCTGCTGTCTCCTCGGGCGAGGAAGATGGCGGCGATGCCCAAGATCACGATGACGGCGCCGATCCCGATCCAGATCAGGGCACCGTTGCTGGACGACGATGCGCCGGGGTTCTTGGGGCTGGTCATGACTGCTCCTCCAGGGAGATGGGACGGGCTGCCGCGAGCAGCACGAGGATGAGGGCGAAGCCCGAGAGAGCCATGCCGGGGATGGTCAGGTAGCCGAACTCGGTGACCCACTTGATCGAGCACGGGTTCGTCGGATCGCACGAGCCCGACCCGAGGTCCGGGTAGCGCTCGACCAGCAAGTGCCAGACGGAGATGCACGCGCCGACGGAAGCGAGGATCGCCCCGGTGAGCCGGATGCCGAAGTCCTTGCGGACCGCGGCGACGCCCAGCACGACGACCAGCGGGTACATGGCGATGCGCTGGTACCAGCACAGCTCGCACGGCGGAAAGTGAGCGACCTCCGACAGGTAGAGGCTGCCGAGCGTGCAGACGAGGGCGACGACGGCCGCCAGCGCGAGCGCCTGGGGCCCGACCACGGCGAGCACCGACCGCTTGACCCGCTCGACCGCCGGCGACACCCGCGAAGCCAACCCGAGCACCACAGCCACGACCACCACGACCTGGGCAAACGTCGCCAACAGGGCGAAGAAGCGGGTGACGACGTCGGTGTCCACGGTGGGATGAGACGCTACCGGGTCGAAAGGTGGCAGAAACCGGTCAGGCGATGTCGGTCACGGCCCAGGGCAGACTGCACGGGTGGACCGGTTGCCGATCGTCGACATCGCCCCGTTCGTGGCCCGCGCCGGCTCGAGCGAGGCCGGGACCGAGGAGGCCGCCGCAGCCATCGAGATCGACACCGCCTGTCGAGACCTCGGGTTCTTCCTGATCCGGGGCCACGGCACCGATCCGGGCCTCTTGACCAGGCTCGACGCTGCCGCCCGCGCCTTCTTCGCCCGGCCCGGGGAGGAGAAGGCCGCCATTGCCATGGCGCACGGCGGCCGGGCGTGGCGCGGCTGGTTCCCCGAGGGCGGCGAGCTGACGTCAGGGCGCCCAGACCACAAGGAGGGCCTGTACTTCGGAGCGGAGGTGGCACCGGACGACCCGCGCGTCACGGCCGGGACCCCGCTCCACGGGCCGAACCAGTTTCCGGCCGTGCCCGCGGACCTCCGCCCGGCCGTGCTGGCGTGGATCGAGGCCATGACCGCTGTCGGCCACGCCGTGGCCCGTGGCGTGGCGATCGCGCTCGGACTGGCACCGACGTGGCTGGACGAGCACCTGACCGCCGATCCCACCGTCTTGTTCCGCATCTTCCGGTACCCGCCGCGACCCGAGGCCAGCGACGGCTGGGGCGTCGCCGAGCACACCGACTACGGCTTGTTGACGATCCTCGCCCACGACGGCACCCCCGGCCTCCAGGTGCGGTCCGGCCGCGGGTGGATCGACGTGCCCGCGGTCGACGGCACGTTCGTGGTGAACCTCGGCGACATGCTCGAACGGATGACGGGCGGCCTCTACCTGTCGACGCCGCACCGGGTCCGCCACCAGCACGCCGGCCGGGACCGCCTCTCGTTCCCGTTCTTCTTCGACCCCGGATGGGACGCCGAGATCCTCCCCGTCCCCGAAGCCGCTCTCGACGGCCCGCCCAGGACGACCGACCGCTGGGACGGCGCATCGGTGCACGACTGGTCTGGCACCTACGGCGACTACCTCACCGCCAAGGTCGCCAAGGTCTTCCCCGCCCTCACCGACCACCTCGACCCGTAGCCCCACCCTTCTTGTCGAGGGTTGCTTTCGTCTCAGCCGTCATCTGTCACGTCTCGCGGCTCACGGGTCGCCGAAGACACGCGCCCAGGGCAGTGCGGGTTGCGCTGGTGGCAGGCAGTGCGCCTCATCGGTTCTTGTCGACAAACAACACCCTGACGGTGCAGAACATCGACAAGAACGGTGGAGCATCGGTTCTTGTCGACAAATGACACCCCTCCGATGCTGAACGTCGACAAGAACTGGATCGGCGCTCGATTGAGCGACGAGGCGTGTCCTGCGATCCGCTGGGCGCGTGGTTTCGGCGAACCCGAGAGGAGCGAGACGTGACAGATGACGGCTGAGGCGTGACCAGCGGCCCGGGCGCATCGGTCCGACAGGGGTGGTCAGCGGAGGCGGGCTTTGGCGGCCTTCTTGGCCTGGGTGAGCTCCACGCGCTGGGGGTGGTCCTTGTAGAAGGGGTCGATCGGGAAGCAGCCTGACACCAGGCCGTTGCGGGGGGCGGTGGTGCAGTCGCTGAACGTGCGGCACAGCAGACGGGACTGCAGGTCCCGGCCAGCAAGCACGTCGGCCGCCAGCTCGGGGTACGAGAGGATCATCCGCCCGAGCCCGATCATCGCCGCACCGCCGCCGGCCACGACGGCCTGGCCCACGTTCGGGAGCCACTCCTGGAGGTAGGAGTAGCCGCCGCCCACGATGGCGAGTGCCGGGTGCGCCGTGGCCAGCTCCGCGGTGATGGCGATCTGGCGGGCCACGCCGACCAGCGGGTCCTCCGGCGGCTGGTAGCCATCGGACGGCGGGAAGTAGGCCGGCCGCTGGATGTGCGGGTTGTAGTACGGGCTTCCGGCCGTGGTGCTCACCAGCCCGATCCCGAGCTCCTCGAACACGTCGAGCAGCGCGTGGGGCTCGGTCAGGTCGATCCCGAGGCCGGTGCCGTCGCCACCGAAGCCGTAGCCGTAGGGCCCCGAGCCATCGGGCTCGCCGACCCCGCCCTCGCCCGCCCGGAACGGCATGAGGTCGAACGCCGAGAGCCGGACCGCGACGGCCAGGCCCGGCGCCTTCGCCCGGATCCCCTCGGTGACGGTGCGCAGGAACTGCGTCCGACCGGCGAGGTCGCCGCCGTAGCGCCCCGGCCGGTCGCGGGCGCTGAGCAGCTCGTGGAGGAAGTACCCGTGGCAGTGCTTCACGTCCACGAACGCGAACCCGGCCTGCTGGGCGAGCACGGCGGCCGCGACGTACTGCTCGGCCAGCTCGTCGAGCTCCTCGTCGGAGAACACCTCAGCCGCGCCGGACCCCACGCGGTCGTCGAGGATCGGGTGCTCGTAGGCGGTGCGCGGTGTGGGCGCGTCGACCGGGCGGGCGTAGCGACCGGAGTGGGTCAGCTGCATCCCTGCCACCTGGGCGGGATCGAGCAGGCCGCGCAGCGCGGCGACGTCGTCCACCGTGGTCTCGTCGATGATCAGCTGGTGGGGGTTGGCCCGCCCGTCGGGGCGCACGGCGGTGGCCTCGCCCCAGACCAGCCCGCACCCGCTGGTGCCGAAGCGCCCCCACCGGCGCCGGACCAGGTCGGTGGGGCGGCCGTCGGTGGTGGCGTCCCACCCCTCCATGGGCAGCACGGCGAAGCGGTTGGCGATGGCGAGCTCTCCCACGCTCCCGTCGGTGGCCGTCAGCGGCTGGGCCAGCGCACCGGCCGGGTCGACCGAGCCATCGAGCGGGAGTTCGACGCCGAGCTCGGCCAGGCGGTCGCGCAGCTGCGGCTCGGTGGCGAGCTTCTTGACCTGGGGGAACCGCACGCTCACGTCCAGGCCTCCAGGCGCTCGGCGATGTCGGCGAGCACGGCCCGGTCCGAGTCCGGGCGGCGTGGGGCGCCGACCGGCGTGGCGTCGCTGCTGGCCCAGCCCCGCAGCGTGAAGAAGATGGCGGCGTCGTGGCGGTACCCGGGGACCGGGTCGCGGAACGTGAAGTGGCCGAGGTACTGGAGCAGGTCGTTGAGCTCCCAGAACCCCGGGTCCTGCGCCGCCCACATGCGGTCCCGAGCGGCAAAGGCCTCGGGGGCGAACGTCGACAGGCCGAGGAGGTAGTCCGAGCCGTAGCGGACCATGTCGATGGCGAGGTCGTTGCCGGTGAACACCCGGAACTCCGGCCGGGCCGCGTCGCGCACGGCCAGGCGGTCCCACTCGAGCTGCCGGCTCAGCGACGAGTGCTTGGCCCCGGTGCACGAGGGGATCTCCACGAGGGCGCGGTACGCGTCGAGCGACGGGATGCGGCCGTAGGGGACGAACATCGGGCCCAGCTCGAAGCCGATGAACTCGTCGAGCTCGGCGCCCAGCGCCTGGAGCGAGGCCACCCACCCGTCGTCGCCGTGGCCGTTGAGGCCGTGGGACGGGAAGACCACCGGCGTGCCGCCGCGCTCGGAGACGGCGGCGGCCGCTCGGACGTAGGCGGCCAGGTCGAATGCCGCACCCTCGGCGTCGGCGACGAACGCGCCGGCCACGAACCGTCCCCCGGCCACCCCGCGGGTGAGGTCGAGGACGCGGGTCTTGTCGGCTTCCGAGAGGAGCTGGACGTAGCCCGTGTCCATGTTCACCGCCGGGGTCAGCCCCGCGTCCACGGTGCGCTCGACGTGGGCCTCGACCGCCGGCCAGTCGATCTCGCCTTCGGTGGTGTGCGGGAGCAGCACCGCCGACATCCCGACGATGGCTCGACCGGGCTGCTCGGGCGGGGTCCGGCGCAGAGCCGGCGGCGGCTCAGCTGGCGACATCGCCGATGCGCACGTCGTCGGCGGGGGCGAACGGCCCCTCGGGGTCCGTGTAGGTCTTGAACTCGAGCACGTTCCCGGAGGGGTCGCGCGCCTGGAGCGAGTGGTGCTCGATGGGCTCGCCGGGGAACCGCAGGGCCCGCTTGGTGGTCTCCGGCGTCAGCCGCCGAAGGTCCGCCTCGATCTGGTCGAGCACCTCCAGCCCGACCATCACCCCGAAGTGGCGGGGGTAGATGCCGTGCTGGGCCTCGATGGCGGCGACGCGGTGCGCCACGATCTGGTGTCCGAAGAACCCGAGGATGGCTGCGTGCTCGTTGTGGCGGCCGACGGTGGCACCCAGCCCCTCGTAGAAGCTGACCGCCGCCCGTACATCGAGGCACGGGAACGCCAGGTGGAACGGTGGTCGGTCTTCGCGGGACATGCTCGCTCCTCCTTCGACGGCGCCCTCCCAGCATGGCAGCGTCCGGAGGCACCCGCGGGCCCAGGCGTTCAGGATTCCGACGGCTCCGACGACGGGGCCGGAGCCTCGCCTCCGTCATCACGGACCTCCTCGTCGACCGGCTCGCCCTCCGGTCCCGACGAGCCCTCCTCCTCCGCACCGTCGCTCGCCGGCTTGAAGAATCCCATCTCGTCGTCGCCCTCCTCATGACCGGACGCCGGACCATCCGGCCCCTGAGACGACTCTGGGGCACGGCCGGCGTCCGGTCATGAGTACCGACTGCTCATCTGCGGAGGGCGAGCCCGCGCGGGCGAGCAACAGGACCGGGTGACCGGAGTACCGTGCGGCAACACCTCCGAGAAGCGGCAACCCTTGCAACAGGTGGTCGGACGAGTGGCACAGCTGAGCAACCCATGGCCGTTGGCCCGGCGGAGATCGGAGCTCGAGGGCTTCGTCGCGGCGCTCGACGGTGCGAGCACGAACGTCGTCGTCGTGTACGGCCCCGCCGGCGTGGGCAAGTCCCGCCTGGCCGACGCGTTCCTCGCCGCAGCGGAGGAGCAGGGCCGGCTCACGGCGCGGGTCACGGGCAGCACGGCGGCGGCGCTGATGCCGCTCGGTGCCCTGGCGCCGGTGCTGCCGCACGACCTCGATGCAACGGCATCGGCTCGGGACCTGTTCGAGCGGACCCGGTCCGAGCTCCAGTCGCTGGGCGGCGAGGGCCGCCTGGTCCTGCTGGTCGACGACGCCCACGTCCTCGACACCTCGTCCGCCGTCTTGCTGACGCAGCTGATCGATGCCGGTGCCGTGTTCGTGGTCGCCACCATCCGTGACGGCGAGGCCGTCCCCGATGCGGTGGCCGGTTGGTGGCGCAGCGAGCGCGCCATCCGCATCGACCTCGAGGACCTCGACCAGCCGGCCACCGCCGAGGTGCTCCGACTCGCGCTCGGCGGGGAGGTCGGCGCCGACACGGTGCGGCGTCTGCACGTCGCCAGCGGCGGGAACCCCCTGCTGCTGCGCGAGCTCGTGCTCCAGTCCCTGGCCGCGGACCGCCTCAGCGACGACTCCGGAACCTGGCGCATCGTCGGCGCCATCCCCCCGAGCCAGCGCCTGAGCGAGCTGTTCGCTGTCCGGCTCGGAGTCCTCGGCGAACCCGAGCGCCACGTGCTGGAGCAGCTGGCGCTGTGCGCGCCACTCGGTCCGGCGGAGCTGACCGCGCCGGGCGGTGCCGCGGATCTCGAGGACCTCGAGCGGGCCGGGCTCATCCGCGTGCTGCTCGACGACCACCGCCAGCAGCTGGCCCTCGCCCACCCGCTCTACGGCGAGTCGCTCCGAGCCGGCCTTCCCGTCTTGCGCCGCCGGGCGATCCTCCTCGCCGCGGCCGAACGGGTGGTGGAGCTCGGCGCGCGCCGGCGCGAAGACGCCCGGCGCATCGCGACCTGGCGGCTCGACGCCGGCGGCTCGCCCGACCCGGCGCTGCTCCTCCAGGCGGCGACGGTCGCACGCTACGCGCACGACTTCGCCGAGGTGGAGCGCCTGGCGGGCGTCCTGATCGCGACCGCGCCGTGCGCGGAGGCCTCCCTCCTGTTGGGCGAGGCACACTACGAGCTGGGCCACTTCGACGAGGCCGAGGCGGTGCTCGCGGCCCCGATGCCCGAGGGGACCGACCCCGAACTGCTCGTGCGGCAGGCGACCCTGCGGACCAAGAACCTCCAGTGGGGCGTGTGCGACTGGGCAGGGGCGATGCAGGTGGTCGACGACGCTCTCGCCGCCATCGGGTCCCGTGGTGGAGACGACCTGGTGGCCGAGAAGGGATCGGTCCTGCTCTTCTCGGGTCGCCCGCAGGAGGCGCTCGACGTACTGGAAACGATCGAGGCCCACACGGCGCGGACCCGGGTGCTCATCGCGCTCATCCGGTCGCCCGCGCTGGCGGCGATCGGCCAGACCGAGCGGGCGGCGGAGGTGGCGATCGAAGGGTTCGCCGAGCACCTCGCCATGGCGGACCCGATGGCGCTCGCCCACCCCGGCACCCACATCGTCAACCAGACCTTCGCCCTGGTCGAGGCCGGCCGGCTGGACGATGCCGAGGAGCTCGCCGCGATGGGCTACGAGGTCGCCGTGGCCGACGCCGTCCCGATCGCCCAGATCTGGTTCGCCATCATGCTCGGCCAGGCAACGGGGCTACGGGGACGGATGGACGAGTCCCGCCGCTGGTATCAAGAGGCCGCGTCGACAGCCCGGCTCCACGGGTTCCGCGGCCCGCTCAGCGGCGCGCTCGCCGGGCTCGCCGTCGCCGAGGCGATGCTCGGCCGTCCCTCCGAGGCCGCGGCGGCCATCGACGAGTACCGGACCCTCCCCGCCTTCCCCTTCTTCGGCCACGAGCACGCCATCGGGATCGCCTGGTCGCAGTGGGCCAACGGCGACCCCCATGGCGCCCGAGCGACCCTCCTGGCTGAGGCCGACCTGGCCTACGCCGGCCACCACAACGGCTCGGCGAGCTGGCTGTGGCACGACGCGTCCCGCCTCGGGGCCCGCGGCCTCGCTCCCCAGCTCCAGACGGTGGCCGATCGCGGCGACAGCCCGGTGGTCGCGGCACGGGCCCTCCACGTGACCGCCATCGAGGCCGGCGACGCAGACGGTCTGTTGGCCGCGTCCGATGCGTTCGAAGCCCTGGGTGCCATCCTCCTGGCCGCCGAGGCGGCGTCGGAGGCGTCGGCCGAGCACCGCCGCAATGGCGACCAGCGACGGGGCGCGGCGCTGGCCAACCGGTCGAAGCAGCTCATGGACCGCTGTGCGGGTGCGCGCACGCCGGCGCTCGCGCCCGCCGACGCCGCCATCCCCCTCAGCACCCGCGAGCACGAGGTCGCAGCACTGGCCGCGAGCGGGCTCAGCAGCCAGGAGATCGCCGACCGGCTCTACCTGTCGATCCGCACCGTCGACAACCACCTCCAGAAGGCCTACGCCAAGCTCGGCGTCAACAAGCGCGACCAGCTCGCGCACGCGCTCGGCGAAGCCTGACCGGCACCTCGGCCCGCCACCGACGGCGAATGAGTAGTCACTGCTCATGACCGAGCGCAGCCCGGTCCGTACCGTCACCACCAGTCACGCCGACCGTCCACCCGGCGCTCGTGCCGGCCCCAGATCCCCCCATCGAACGGCCGCCGCCTCGCGGGAGGGCGGCGGCCGTTCTCCTCTCGGGACGGGACCCGCACGCGGTGGGTCAGGGGTTCCAGGGGACGGGGGTGTCGTCGGGGCGCAGGTGGGCGTCGGTGCCGCCGTCGACGACCAGGAACGAGCCGCAGAAGAAGCGGGCTTCGGGTCCGAGCAGGAACTCGACGAACGCGGCCAGCTCCTCCGCGGTGCCCTTGCGACCCACGGGGATCGGGAACGCGTCGATGAACTGGCCGACGGTGGGGTCGTCCCGCGTCTCTTGGAGCAGCGGGGTCTCCACCGCTCCGGGCGCGACCACGTTGAGCGTGATCCCGGCGCCGGCCCACTGGTCGGTCGTGGCCTGGCGGCGGACCCACCAGGCGAGGGCCGTCTTGGTGGCCGGATACGTGGTGAGCGCTCCGGCGTCGTCGGCCGCGGCGCGAGCCGCCGCCTCGTCGCCCGACATGCAGGCTTCGACCACACCCATCGGCACGCCGGGCTGGACCAGTGTGGAGTTGGAGCTGATGGCCACCGCCGCAGGCCGCTCACCGCGCGCCAGCAGGGGCCGCAACCCCTCCAGGAGGGCGATCGTCCCGAAGTAGTTCACCGACGCCAGCAGCGATCCCGGCCGATCCGTGAGGCCGGCCAGGCCCGCCCAGGTGACCAGGCCGTCGATCGCCCCCTCGGCACCTCCGGCCAGCTCCGTCACCTGCTCGACGGCCGATGCCCGTCCTTCGACCGTGCTCAGGTCGGCGATGACCGCGGCGTCGCGGAGGTCGACGCCGATCACGCGGTGTCCAGCCGCGACCAGGCGCTGGGCGGTGGCGGCCCCCATGCCGGAGGCGGACCCGGTGATGACGATGGTGCGGAGATCGGTCATGCAGCACGCTCCGGGCCGGGCACCAGCACGCAGCGGGTCCCCGAGTAGATGGTGGGCAGGCACTTGTTGCAGTGGATGCAGACACCGGCAGCGGTGGCACCCACGGCCATCTGGTTGACCAGGTCCGGCTCGCGCAGCAGGGCCCGGGCCATGGCGACGAACTCGAACCCTTCGTCCATCGCCCCCTCGATGGTCTCGACGCGGTTGATGCCGCCCAGCAGCACCAGCGGCATCGACAGCTGGGCGCGGAACTGGCGGGCGAACGGGAGGAAGAAGCCCTCCTCGAACGGCAGCTTCGGAAAGAGGCGGCGGCCGACGACCCGGAGCCCGAGCCCCACGACGCGGCCCTGCGCCGCGGCGAACTCCTTCATGGGCACATCGCCGCGGAAGAAGTACATGCCGTTGAGCAGCGAGCTGCCGCCGGTGAGCTCGATGGCGTCGAGGTGGCCGTCGTCTTGGAGCAGCTGCCCGAACTGGAGGCTCTCGTCGAGCCAGAGGCCGCGCTTGACCCCGTCGGCCATGTTCAGCTTGGCGAGCACGGCGACGCGGCCGTCGGCCACGCGCCGCACCGCCTCCACCACCCGCCGGGGGAAGGTGGACCGGTTGGCGACGCTGCCGCCCAACTCGTCGGTCCGCTTGTTCAGGTTCGGGCTGAGGAACGAGCTCAGGAGGTAGTTGTGGCCGAGGTGGACCTCGACCGCGTCGAAGCCCGCATCGACGGCGACGCGGGTCGCCCGCTCGAACTGGGCGACCACCTCATCGAGCTCCGCCGGCGTGGCCCCGTGAACCCGGCCCATGGCCGGCATGGAGAAGCGCGTCGACGGCGCCAGGCTCGGGTACCGCTTCGACTGGTTCTGGGCGACGAGGCCGGCGTGGCCGAGCTGGGCCGACACTGCGGCGCCTTCGGCGTGGACCGCGGCGGTGAGGCGCTGCAGGTCACCGATCAGCTCCTCGGTGAACACCATCGTGTCCCGACTGACCCGGCCGCCCTTCGACACCGCGCAGTAGGCCACCGTCGTGAGCGCCGCTCCGCCCCGGGCGACCGCCACGTGGAAGTCGATCAGCTCCTGGGTCACCGCGCCGCGGGGCATCACCCCTTCGAAGGTCGCGGCCTTGATGACCCGGTTGCGGAGGTGCAGCGGACCGAGCGCTGCGGGAGCGAACGCCGACGGTCCTGGGCCCGGCCCGCCGACCGGCTCTTCGGTTCTCGACATGGGCAGAGCATGGCCCAAGAAGTGACGGCCCGTCAGAAACGCCCAGCGGGGACCACCCGATCGGGGTAGGTTCCCTTGCGTCGCCGTGGAGACGGCGTCGTGCTGTCAGGGGTGCAGGGGTTCCGTTCCTCGGTTCGGGGCCACTGCGAGGACACGAACAGATGGGGAAATCATGAAGAAGCTCGTCGGCCTTCTCGC